>JBJKRK010000217.1:0-4013 GCA_046704705.1 Candidatus Limnocylindrales bacterium
CGATCCATCGGCATCGGCCCCGGCCGAGGCGCTGTACCTTCGGGTCGCCCGCCGCGCCATGGAGTGGAACCGTGCCCATGGGACCGTGGGACTCGTGGTGGGCGCGACCGCGCCGCGCGAGCTCGAACGCGTCCGCGACGTGGCCCCCGACCTGGCGTTTCTCGCGCCGGGCATCGGTGCCCAGGGCGGTGATGCCGCGGCGACCCTGCGTGCGGGCCCAGCGCGGGCGGGAGCGGCCGGCAGCCAGCCGGGCGGAGCGCTGCTCGTGAACGTGTCCCGGGGAATCTCGACCGCCGCCAACGGTGCCGCCGATCCCGGGGCAGCACTGGCGGAGGCCGCCGGTCACTGGAACCGCCAGCTTCGGGTGCTAGAATCAATCAACGCTCCGAACGAGCACGTATGAGGCAAGCGCGACACGATGCCTGACATCGGACCGATGGAGCTGATCCTGCTCCTGGCGATCGTCCTGCTGCTGTTCGGGCCGGGCAAGCTGCCCGAGGTGGGCAAGAGCCTTGGGAACGCGATCCGCGAGTTCCGCAAGGCAACCTCCGACGTGCAGGACGCCACCCGAGTCAGCACCGCGGCACAGCAGACCGCGCCCCCTGCGCAGGTGCAGGCGGCGCCAACCGCGCAGGTGCAGACCGCGCCCCCTGCGCAGGTGCAGGCGGCGCCAACCGCGCAGCCGGTGGCCGAGCCGCAGCCGGTGGCCCAGCCGCAGACTGCCCCCGCCCCGCAGCCGGCGCCCGCGCAGTCCCCCGCGCCGAACACGCTGTCGGGCGGCGTGCAGGTGAACACGATCTCCGAGCCCGGCAGCGAGGGCACCCCGCGCGCCTGATCGGCCCGCGAGGACCGTGGCGTGGCTGATCTCGAGGCCCTCGGACCATCCGACCTGCGGGCGGGCGCTCCCATGCCGCAGGGTGCCCCTCCCGCGCCACCGCCCGCCGAGGCCGACGCCTCGGTCATGGGGCTCGTCGATCACCTCGCCGAGCTGCGTCGGCGGCTTGCCATATCGATCGGCGCGGTCGCGCTGGGCGCGGTCGTGGGGTTCTTCCTCGCCCCCTACGCGATCGAGCTCCTGAAGCGGCCCAT
The DNA here is from genome assembly GCA_046704705.1 of Candidatus Limnocylindrales bacterium. GTDB lineage: Bacteria > Chloroflexota > Limnocylindria > Limnocylindrales > CSP1-4 > JBJKRK01. The sequence continues at coordinate 1,090 of JBJKRK010000217.1, forward strand.
CCCGGGACCCCTGCGCTTCACCGAGCTGGGCGGCGCCTTCATGATCCAGCTGAAAGTCGCCGTCGTCATCGGGGTGGCGCTCGCCATGCCCGTGATCCTGTACGAGCTGTGGGCCTTCGTGGCACCCGGGTTGACGAAGGAGGAGCGCCGCATCGCGCGGCCCTGGGTACCCCTGGCGCTCCTCTTCTTCTGCATCGGGGTGGCGGTCGCGTACGTGATCCTCCCGTTCGCGGCGGGGTTCCTCCTCTCCTTCCAGATCCCCGGCACGCTCGATCCCCTCATCACCGCGGAGGCGTACTTCGGCTTCGTCACCACGCTCTTCATCGCGTTCGGCCTGGTGATGGAGTTCCCCATCGTGCTCGTCCTGCTCTCCAGGGTGGGGATCATCACGTCGCAGCGTCTCGCCTCGAACCGGCGCCTGGTGATCCTGGGCATCGCCGTCTTCGCCGTCGTCGTCACCCCCGGCGGCGACCCGATCAGCCCGACCGTGCTCGGCTTCGTCATGTACCTGCTCTTCGAGTTCAGCATCCGGCTCGTGCGCTGGGTCGGGCGCTGACGGCGGAACAGGGGCGTGAGGGTGGGCGAGCATCGGCAGCACGTGGCCGTGATCAGCGGCCTCTCGGGCGCGGGCAAGACCACCACGAGCAAGCTCTTCGAGGATGTCGGGTACACCGTCGTCGACAACCTGCCCACGGAGCTGCTGCCGGAGCTGGCCGAGCTCGTGGCGCGCGATCCCGGCCGGTTCGAGCGGGTCGCCATCGTGCTGGACGTCCGCGCGGGCGATGCCGCCGCCGCGTACGCGGCGATGGAGGCGGCCTTCGAGCACCGCACCCTGCACCCGCAGCTGTTCTTCCTGGAGGCCCGCGACGAAGTCCTGGTGCGCCGCTTCAGCGAGACGCGCCACCGCCACCCGCTCGGCGAGCAGCGCAGCATCAGCGCCTCGATCGCGGAGGAACGCCGCCTGCTCGACGAAGTCCGACGCCGCGCCGACGTCATCATCGACACGTCGGACATGTCCTCGCGGGAGCTGAAGGAGCGCATCTTCGCCTCGCTCAGCCTGGACGCCGAGCAGCCGGGCCTCGCGCTGCAGCTCATCAGCTTCGGCTACAAGTACGGCGTCCCGATCGACGCCGACCTCGTGTTCGACGTGCGGTTCATGGAGAACCCCTACTACCAGCAGGACCTGCGCCCGCTGTCAGGACTGACCGAGCCGGTGCGGGCCTTCGTGCTGGGACAGCCCCAGGCGAGGCGGTTCCTCGAGTTCGCGGACGAGTTCTTCGCCTTCGCCATCCCGGCCTATGTCGCTGAGGGGAAGTCCCGCCTCACCGTGGCGGTCGGTTGCACGGGTGGCTACCATCGGTCCATCGTGATCGCGGAGGAGCTCTGCCGCCGATGGAGCGAAGCAGGCTACGGTCCGGCGAACGTGTGGCACCGGGAGCTCGAACGCGCGTGAGCGGAAGCCGATGAAGCTTCCGAAGGTGCCTGTCCCCCGTCTGCCGGGTGGAACGCTGCGCCACTGGCTCACGCCCGGCCTGGGCATCAAGCGCTGGCTGCTCCTGGTACTGCTGGCCGAGCTCCTGCTCGCCCTGGCGGGCGCCTTCGTGCTGAAGCAGGTCTACCGGGACATCACGCTCGAGGGCCCGCTGCAGGGGATCCTGTACGTGCTGACCCTCCAGTTCCTGCCCTATGCCGAACGCGCGATCCCGCTTCTCGCGCTGGGACTGCTGCTCTTCGCGATCGGTGTCCGCCAGCTCATCCGGGCGATGCTGTCGCCCTTCGGCAGGCGCACCGAGCCGCTCGTCGAGGTGATCTACCAGAAGCGCTACCTGGCGCGCGGACCGAAGATCGTGGCGATCGGCGGAGGCACCGGCCTTTCCACGCTGCTGCGCGGCCTGAAGGAGTACTCGAGCAACATCACCGCCATCGTGGCCGTGGCCGATGACGGCGGCTCGTCCGGCAAGCTGCGCAGCGAGCTGGGGATCGCGCCCATGGGCGACATCCGCAACTGCATCGCCGCCCTGGCGGATGCCGAGCCGCTGATGACGCGCCTGCTGCAGTATCGCTTCCCGGCCGACGATCCGGGCCAGCAGGGCCTGGCGGGTCATTCGTTCGGCAACCTGTTCATCGCGGCGATGAGCGCGATCGAAGGCGACTTCGAAGAAGGGGTGCGCCAGTCGAATCGCGTGCTCGCGGTCCGCGGGCGGGTTATCCCTGCCGCACCCATGCCCCTCACGTTGCACGCCCGCCTGTGTGACGGCGGCCGTGTCGACGGCCAGTCGGCGATCGCCCGCGTGAGCGGGATCGAGCGGGTCTGGGTGACTCCCGGCGACGCCTGCGCGAGCGCCGAGGCACTCGAGGCGATCGAGCACGCCGAGGTGGTCGTGCTCGGTCCGGGCAGCCTGTACACGAGCCTGCTGCCGAGCCTGTTGCTCCCGGACCTCCGCGATGCCCTGGTTGCGGCGCGGGCCCTGCGCATCTTCGTCTGCAACGTGGCGACGCAAGTCGGCGAGACGGACGGCTACGGGCTGGCGGCGCACCTTGCCGCGATCGAAGCCCACGCCGGGCCCGACCTGCTCGACGTGGTGCTGGCGAACAGCAACCTGGTGGCGCGGGTCACGCCCGGCGATCGTGCGGCGCCGGTGCGGCTCGACTGGGAACCCGCGCCCGGCACACGTCCGCTGCTCATCACGCGCGCGGTCGTCGACACGGAGAACGCGCACCGCCACGACGCCGTCGAACTGGCCGCAGCGATCATGTCGATCTGCCAGGAACGCGGCACGATCCGGCGCGCGCTGACTGTCGCCCGCACGGCCTGACCGCCCCATGCCGCCCGGCGCAGAGGCGCCGCCACGAGTCGCACGGGGCCCCGCGCCCGGTGCAGCAGCTGCCGTTCCGGCACCGCGGCCGGGCAGCCTGGTCGCCGC
>JBJKRK010000218.1:0-11694 GCA_046704705.1 Candidatus Limnocylindrales bacterium
GCGCAGCGACGGCGCTCCGTGCGGCACCCGCCGGCGCCGTGCCCCGCGCGAAGACCGGGCTGGTAACCAGGAGTAGCGCCAGCAGTGCCAGCGCGGTAAACGCCAGCAGGCGCCGCGGCGACATCACGTCGAGGTCGGTGTCCTTTCCCTTGCCTACCGCACCGGATCGTAGCCGCCCGGGTTCCACGGATGGCAGCGGCTGATGCGCTTGGCCCCCATCCAGCTGCCGCGGAGCAGTCCGTACTTCTGGATGGCCTGCTCCGTGTAGCGCGAGCATGTCGGCTCGAACCGGCAGGAGGGCGGCATCCAGGCAAAGAGGATCCGATAGAGACGGATGAGCCCGATCCCCACGGCCTTCACGATGTGCCTTCCTCCTGTTGCAGGATGCCACCGCGCTGCAGCAGCCGCTCGGCGGCTGCGCACAGCTCACGGTAGCTCGCCTGCGTGCTACCGGGTCGCGCCTGGATCACCACGTCCCACCCGGGCGCGAGTCGTGGCGCCAGCTGGCGAACGATCGCTCGGAGCCGCCGCCGCACCCTGTTGCGCACCACCGCGCCGCCGAGCCGGCGACTGGTCGAGAACCCGACGCGTGTCCGCGGGAGGCCGTTGGGCGCGAGCCGGACGACCAGCAACGGGTGCGCCTTTCTCGTTCCCGAGCGCTGGAGCGCCTCGAAGTCACCCGACCGGCGGAGTGTCTCCACCGGACCCCGCATGGCGGTCGGCTGCGGCTGCCCGACTCAGACGGTCAGACGGTGGCGGCCCTTGGCGCGGCGGGCCGCGAGCACGCGCCGGCCGCCCTGGGTCTTGGCGCGGGCGCGGAATCCGTGCTCCTTGGCGCGGTGTCGCTTCTTGGGCTGGTACGTCTGCTTCATCGGGGCCGGGGGCTCCTTGGCGGATACATGTTGGGCCGCGGTGCTGCCGATATGCCACGCACCGGGCCCCTAGAGGCACCGAAACGCGCCGGGCACCCGCAGGCGCTGCGACGCGTCGTTCGTCTGGAGGATTATAGGAAGTGCCGGAAAACGGTGTCAAACGCGGGAGGGCCGCCCGAGCTCCCGGTCGCCACACGCGGCGCAGGGAGGCCAGACCGCGACAGCGAGTCAGACCAGCGGGAGGCCGCGTGACCAGAGCTCGAGAGTCCGCGCACGGGCCGGCTCACCCCTTCCTGTCGCCAGGCAGCGCGACCGTGGACGACTTCCGCAGGCTCGACATCCGCATCGGCCGGATCGTCGAGGCGCAGCGCTTTCCCGAGGCACGCAACCCGGCCTACCGGCTGCTGATCGACTTCGGTCCGGGGGGCGTACGCCGCTCTTCGGCCCAACTGCCGGGGACGTACCCTGACCCGGCTCAGCTCAGCGGCAAGCTGGTCGTCGCCGTCGTCAACTTTCCGCCGCGTCGGATCGCGGGTTTCGAGAGCGAGGTGCTGGTGCTCGGCGCGCTCCCGGCGGACGGCCGGATCCCGCTCCTCTCGGTCGATCCGGGCGCGCAGCCCGGCGACCCGATCGGCTGAGGCGACCCGATCGGCTGAGGCGCCGGGCGCGAGCCGACCCGGGCGCGAGCCGCAGCGCCGCGCGCGACCGCAGCCACGCCCAATACCCTGAGGGAGTATGCGCGATCGGTCATTGCCCCGGCCCTCTGGCCGGTGCTAAGGTATGCGGGCCCCGGCACCAGAAGGCAGGTGGCGCACTGAGAGACGCCCTGCCGGGCGCCCGGGGAGCATGCGCGACGCCTCGCGACTGGAGCCTCGGGAAGCCGTGCGCAGGGACGAGCCCTCGGCCTCACGGACGGCAGCATACGTTCAGCGTGTTGGTGGGGTCGGACGATCGATGGACGCGAAGCAGGTTTGGCGCGCTGCGCTCGGCGAACTCCAGATCTCGCTCTCGCCGGCCAACTTCGAGACCTGGCTCAAGGACACCGCCCTCGTGGCGGTGGACGAGAACCGCTTCAGCGTCGCGGTGCCAAACGGCTTCGCCAAGGACTGGCTCGAGACACGCTATCGCTCCCTGATCAGCCAGACCCTCGCCCGCGTGGTCGGCTACAGCGTGCAGGTCGACTTCGAGGTCCGCGCGCCGTCGACACAGCCGGCGACCCCTGCCCCGGTGCGCCTCGAGCCCACCCGCGTGGGTGCCCCCGAGGGCGGCGCGAGCAACCTGAACCTCCGCTACACCTTCGCGAACTTCATCGTCGGCTCAGCCAACAGGCTCGCGCACGCTGCGAGCCTTTCGGTTGCCGAGCGCCCCGGACATGCGTACAACCCCCTGTTCCTGTACGGCGGGGTGGGACTGGGCAAGACGCACCTCATGCACGCCATCGGCAACCAGGTGATCGCGCGCTTTCCCCGCAAGCGTGTCGTCTACGCCACGAGCGAGAAGTTCACCAACGAGTTCATCACCAGCATCCAGCAGGGGCGCGTCGACGATTTCCGGGCGCGGTACAGGCGGATCGATGTCCTGCTCATCGATGACATCCAGTTCATCGCCGACAAGGAGCGGACCCAGGAGGAATTCTTCCATACCTTCAACTCGATCCACGAGGAGGGGAAGCAGATCGTCCTGTCCAGCGACCGTCCCCCCAAGGCGATCCTGACGCTGGAAGAGCGCCTGCGCAGCCGGTTCGAATGGGGCCTCATCGCCGACCTCACGGCGCCCGACCTGGAGACGCGCATCGCCATCCTGCGGGCCAAGGCGGAGGAGCAGGCCGTCCCCATCCCCTCGGACGTCATCGAGTTCGTCGCCCGCCGCATCGTCAGCAACATCCGCGAGCTGGAGGGCGCACTGAACCGGATCGTGGCCTACGCCAGCATGGGCGCCGTACCCATCAACATCGAGCTGGCTCAGGCGGTTCTCTCCAATGTCCTCTACAACCCGAAGCGGCGCACCGTTACGCCCGAACGGGTCGCCCGGGCCGTGTCGGAGTACTACGGCGTCGACCTCGAGGCGTTACGTGGGCAGAAGCGGGACAAGGCGATCGTCGTCCCCCGCCAGATCGCGATGTTCCTCATGCGCGAGGAGACGGACGCGTCACTCCTGCGCATCGGCTCCGAGCTGGGCGGCCGCGACCACTCGACGGTGCTGCATGCCTGCGACAAGATCAACCGGGAAAGCCAGGCCAACGACGACCTGCGCCGGGAACTCGCGGCCGTGCGTGAGCTGATCTACGCCGACTGAGGAGTCGGCGGGTCGGCACACACGTGGCCGGACGTGCCCGCAACGCACGAGCCGAAGCACCCGGGCGAGGACGGCGACTTGGCCCGTCAGCACCGACCTGCACGGAACCGCTTCCCGCCCGCCCAGGTACCGGTCCTTGTGGATAAGGCCCCGATTCCTGTGGAGAAGGGTGGCCAGTTGTGGATAACAACAGCCCGTACCGACCGTCGGCCGGCCCACCCATACCTCCCCACGCGCACGCTCTCGCCCTCGCATATCCGGCGCGTCACCAGCGCACCCACGTCGGCCCGGCAGCGCTCCACACGACCCGGGTCATCTTTCCACAGCCCGGCGCCGCGCGGCCACGCTCGGCTATCCACGACATCCACGCCCTGATGACGATGACTACGAATGAGAAGATTAGAGTCCATATATGTCCCCGCCGTGTTGATCAGCCCATCGCCGCCACAGACCCAGCAGCGGCGGGCAACAGCTGAGGGAGTAGCGACACCGTGAAGCTCTCGGTGATGCAGGAGAACCTGGCCCACAGTCTCCAGGTCGTGAGCCGCGCGGTTTCGGCGCGCAGCACGCTGCCCGTGCTTGCCAACGTGCTGCTGACCACGCGAGACGCCGGCCTGAAGCTGACGGCCACCAATCTGGAAATCGGGATCACGTGCTGGGTTCCGGGCAAGATCGACACGGACGGCACCTACACGGTGCCGGCCAAACTGCTCACCGACCTGGTGAACTCGCTCCCGGCCGGCGAGCGGGTAGACCTGGAGGTAGACGGCAGCGCGGGGCTGCGCCTCCGCTGCGGTCGCTATCAGGCGCACCTGCGCGGGATCGATGCGGAGGAATTCCCCGCCATCCCGGCGGCCGGCGAGCGCCCGACAACCCGGGTTCCACAGAAGCTGCTCCGCCGTGCGCTCGCGCAGGTCGTGTTCGCTGCCGCGACGGACGAGACGCGGCCGATCCTCACGGGCGTGCTGACGCGGTTTGCGGGGGATCGGATGACCCTGGCCGCCGCGGACAACTATCGGATCGCCGTGAAGTCACTCGACGCGCTCGACCCGGTGGAGGATCGGAACGTCGTCGTGCCGGCGCGCTCGTACCAGGAGCTCATCCGGGTACTGGCGGACAGCGACGAGCCCGCAGAGATCATCCTCACGCCGGCGAAGAACCAGATCCTGTTTCACGCCGAGGGGATCGAGCTCGTGAGCCGCCTCGTGGACGGGCAGTTCCCCAACTATCAGCAAGTGCTCCCCACGACGCACAGCACCCGCGCGGTGGTGGAGCGGGAGGAGTTGCTGAAGGCGGTCCGCCTGGCTGCCCTGATCGCGAGTTCATCGGCGAACGTGATCAAGCTGACGCTGCCAGCGGGGGGTGAGTCCCTCACCGTCTCCGCGGCGGCCGAGGTGGGCGAGAACGAGGGCGAGGTGGAGGCGGCGATCGAGGGTGAGGGAACACCCGTGGCGTTCAATGCGCGCTACCTGAGTGAGGCGCTGCAGAGCATGGACGGTGACCAGATCTCGCTGGAGCTGAGCGGCCCGCTGTCACCCGGCGTATTGCGCTCGATCGGAGACGAGAGCTACGTCCACGTGATCATGCCGGTGCGTACCGCATCCTGAGCGCACGCTGGCACCGCTCGTGCGTGTCGCGGAGCTCGAGCTGACGGACTTCCGAAGCTACGGCGCCCTGGATGCCGGGTTTCCCGGAGGACCGCAGATCGTGGTGGGCCCGAACGCCGCGGGCAAGACGAACCTCGTCGAGGCGCTTGTCGTGCTTGCCGTGGGACATTCCCACCGGACCCGGAGCGACGGCGAGCTGATCCGCTGGGGGGCGCCATTCGCCCGCCTGGTCGCGCGGACCGAGCGGACCGGGGCGCCCGGCAGATCGGAGGTCGCGGTGGTCCTCGAGCGGCGCGGCGAGGGGGCGCGGCGGCGCGTGCAGGTGAACGGGGTGCCACGCCGGCCGACGAGCCTGGGTGAATCGCTGCGGGCGGTCGTCTTCGCTCCGGAGGCGATGCTGCTGGTGGTCGGTCCTCCTTCTCTGCGGCGCGAAGCCCTCGATCAGCTCGCCGCGCAGCGCTTTCCCGGCTATGCGCGGGCGCTGTCGACCTACGGGCGGGCGCTCGCGCAGCGCAACAGCCTGCTGCGGGCCATACGGGAGGGGTCGGCCGGGCGTGACCAGTTGCCCTACTGGGACAGCGTGCTGGTGGAGCAGGGCGGCATCCTCGTGGGCCGACGGATCGACCTCCTGGACAGCCTCAGCGGCCCTCTCGCGGCCGCCCACGGGGAGATCGCGCCAGGTGAGGGACACCTCACGCTGCGCTACGTCACGAACGCCCCGACGGAGGGAGGGGAGTCGCCCGAAGACGCGCTTCGGCGCCGGCTGGCGGAAACAGCCGACAAGGAGCTCTGGAACGGAATGACCCTGGTTGGCCCGCACCGTGACGACTGCGTCTTCGAGCTGCAGGGTCGGCCGCTGGCGGGCTTTGGCTCGCGCGGGCAACAGCGCAGCGCGATCCTCGCTTTCAAGCTCGCCGAACTCGATGTCTTGCGCCAGCTGGATGGGGAGCCACCGCTCCTGATCCTCGACGATGTCTTCAGCGAGCTCGACCCGGACCGGCGTCACCACCTCGTGCGCCGCCTGCAGGCCTTGCCGCAGGCGTTCGTCACGACGACGGCGCTGCGTGACCTGGACCCCGACCTCGTGGCGCAGGCCACGACCTGGCGGGTCGCCGGCGGGCGGCTGGAGCGGGCCGGATGAGCGGGCGGCGCCGGCCGATGCGGCGGCTCGGGGACCTGCTGCCCGAGGTCGCGACCTCGCTCGGCCTGGACGACGAGCTGGCCTTTGCGCGGGCCATGGCCGCGTGGGAACGCGCGGTGCGGGAGGTTGCCCCGCGCGCCGCGGGCGCCACGCGGCTGCTGCAGGTCCAACCCGGCGTCCTCGTGGTCGCGGCAAACGCCCCGATCGTGGCGCAGGAGGTGCGGCTGCAGAGCGCAGCGCTCCTTCGGGTGTTCGCAGAATCGCCCGACGGCCGCCGGGCGCGCGAGCTGCGCGTGGTGCTCCACCCGGCGCGCGTGGAGGGCGAGCACCGCGATGGCGTGTAGATTCGTGCCATGGCCGTCCGCCTGCACCCCCGCACCGGACTCGTAGCCGAGGCCGATCGACTCGATTCGTCTCCCGACACCGTGCTCACCAGCGAGCCGGCGATCGGGGCGATGGCGCGCACCAAGGGCGCGTTCTATGCGGTGATCACCGCCAGGGGGACGGGGGCACGCGCGCGGGAGGCGACCCGCGTGGCCGGCGAGCTGATCCGCGACCAGTACTACTACGACGAGTCGGCGGGCATTCCGGTCTGCCTGTCGAAGGCGATCCGCGGCGCCAACCGGCGCCTGGCCCACCGCCGCGAGCTCCACCAGCTGGGCGAGGGCAGCCTGAGCGCCGTCGTCGCCGTCGCCCGCGATCGCGAGCTGTACGTCGTGACGACCGGGGATGCGGACGCATACCTGGTACGCGACGGCCGGATGCTCACCCTCCCCGATGCCGAGCGCGGGCCGGGCCTTCCGGTGGCCGCGGACCCCGCGATCGACGTGTGGCGCGGCGAGTTCCTCGCCGGTGACACGCTGATCCTCGCGGCGCGCGAGTACACCGTGCAGCTGGGCCACGAAGAGCTCCGCCGTTCCGTGGCGACCCTCCAGCCCGGCGATGCGGCCCAGCACCTGCACAACCAGCTGGTTGCCAGCGGCGCGCATGGCTCCGACGGCATCCTCGTCGTCGAGGCGAGTGAAGTGCCCGCCACACACGTCGAGCACCGTCTCGTGCCGGTGCGGGCCGCCGAGCCGCTGGCCGGCGCGCCGGACCGTTCCCCCATTCCGCTCGCCGACTCCGTCGCGGACGGGGTCACCGCTGTGGAGGGCCGGGTGCGCGGGGCCGGAGCGGTGCTCGGCTCGAGTGTGGGCGGGGCGCTCGGCCAGGCGCTGGACATGCTTCCGCGCCGCCGGACCCCGTACCGCCGGGTCACGCCCCTGGCGACCCGCCGCGAGGTCGAGCGACGGACCGGCACGCTGGTTCTGGGCGCGCTCGCGGTGGTGATGCTTGCCGGACTGGCGGCCTGGCTGGCGAGTGGCGGCCTTGCAGGCAAGGGCAAGGCGATCAGTTCCGCCAACACCGGAGAGGATGCCCTTGCCGCGGTCCAGTCGGACGTGCAGCAGGTGTTCGGGGGAGGCCTCGATCTGGTCGCCGCCGACCCGGGAAAGGCGCTCGGGTTGCTGCGCTCGGCGTGGCAGAGCCTGGGAACGGCGTCCCGCGCAGGCGTGTCCCCGGCGGTGCTCCAGCCGCTCGAGGACCAGGTCGTGGGCGGGCTGGACCGCCTGTACGGTGTGGTGCCAACCGACGCCACGACGCTCGCGACGCTCACCAAGCTCTCGCCGCATGCGGACCTGAGCGGCCTGGTTCAGGGGCCCGACGGAGCCGCCTACACTATCGACCGGGCCACCCATGCGGTCATCCGAATCGACCTGACGAAGCGGATCGCGGAGGTCATCGCGAAGCAGGGCGACGGCCCCGGCGCCGGCATGGGTGACCCGTGGATGCTCACCGTGGGCGGGCCGGACCTGGTCATCCTCGACCACAACGGCGGCGTCTGGCGCTGGCGACCAGCCGACAAGTCCGGGCACGGGACCCTCACGGCGATCCGGATCGGGGGCTCAGTCACCTGGGGCAACGACATCCGGGCGATCGGCACGTACCTGCGCAGCGCGGCGAGCGGGCTGTACAACCTGTACGTCGTCGATCCGGCGGAGCGCCAGATCTTGCGCTACGCGCCGGCGGCCGACGGCAGCGGCTATCCCACGAACCCGTCGGGCTACCTGGCGACCGCATCGGACGTGTCGCAGTACGAGCAGATCTTCATCGACGGCGACATCTACGCGCTGACCCCCAACACCGTCGACCGGTTCGCCTCCGGCCGCCCCGACACCGGCTTCACGCTCGCGACGCCACCCGACAACGTCGACCTGCGACCGGGGCACGACTACCGCCTGATGACCGCAGCGCCCACCTTCCGGCAGGGCCGCCTGTACGTCTACGATGCGAAGTGGGGGCGCGTGCTCGCCTTCGACAAGGCGACCGGCGCCTTCGTCGAGCAGTACATCCCCGTCGAGCACGCCGCGAAGTTCACCGACGTGCGGGGCATGTTCCTGCTCGACCGGGGCGCCGGCCAGGCGCCCGCTCTCGTCTGGGCCAGCCCGGACCGGATCTACCTGACGATCCTCCAGGCCTCGACGTTGCCGGGGCCACCCAACGTACCGGCGCTTCCTGGAGCATCGGGAGTACCGCCGGCCCCGTCCGTGCCGCCGGCCCCGTCCGTGGCACCCGCAACTTCCTCGCTGCCCTGAAGCGGGCGCCCCCGGACGCGGGTATAGAATCGCCCCATGGCGCCGGTCGATCTCCGCGAGATGGTCGTGGACAGCGTCCGGGTCCATACCCTCTCGAGCCAGCACGTCGTGATCCTCAAGGAGCTGCGTCGGGAGCGCTATCTCCCGATCTGGATCGGCCCCTGGGAGGCGAACGCGATCGCCATGCGGCTGCAGGATCTGACGCCAGAGCGGCCGCTCACGCACGACCTCTTCGCGACGACGCTGAGCGAGATCGGGGTCCAGGTGCGGCAGGTCATCGTGTCGGACCTCAGCGACGACACGTTCCGGGCCCGCCTGCACCTCGAGGAAAACGGGCGCTCGTTCGACGTCGACGCGCGGCCGAGCGACGCGATCGCGCTGGCCGTTCGCACCGGCGCGCCCATCTATGCCACGGATGCCGTGCTGGACCGGGCCGGGGTGATCCCCGACAGCGCCGCCGAGGACGATAAGCTCGCCGTCTTCCGCGACTTCGTGAACTCGCTCGACCTGGACGAGCCCAGCGCGGGGCCCGGTTAGTCAGTCCCCGCCCAGCACGCTCGCGCCGCGCCGGAGCGCCGCGCGCGGCGTTGCCCACAGACGGACGCGCAGCAGCCAGAAGTCGCGCACCGCGCGCAGGACCACGCGTGGGTTGGCGCCCGTGGCCCGTCCGGCCAGGCGCGGGTAGTGCGGGACGCCGACCTCGACGAGAGTCCTACCGCGGGCGCGCAGCTTCACCAGCAGCTCGGCAGAGAGGAACGCGCCCCCAGACTCGAGCCGGACGCCCTCGAGTGCGGGCCGACGGAAGACTTTGCAGGCGCAGTCGACATCGCGCACGGTGAGGCCGTAGAAGGTGCGCAGCGCAAGCCGGTAGAGGCGTGCGTAGACAAGGCGGAGCGGCGCGTCGGCGCGCTGCAGGCGGTAGCCCACCACGGCGTCCGGTGCATCGGGCGCCTGCAGCCGCTCCACGAGGCGCAGCACGTCGGCGATCCGGAACTGCCGGTCGCCGTCGGTGAACGCCACGACGTCGTAGCGCGCCGCAGCGAAACCGCTGCGCAACGCAGCGCCGTAGCCCAGGTTCGTCGCATGGTGCACCACGCGCACGACATCCGGATGCCCCGCCGCGAGGCGATCGGCGAGCGCGGGCGTTCCATCCCGGCTGCCGTCGTCGACCGCGATGATCTCGAAGCGGCGGGCGATCGCCGGCAGCACCTCCAGCGCTTCCGCGACGACGGCCTCGATGTTCGCCTCCTCGTTGTGCGCCGGAAAGAAATAGGACAGCGCCTCCACCGGTGCCGGCGAGGGTGACCCCACGGGCGCCGGCGAGGGTGACTCCACGGGCGCCGGCGATGGCGCGGCCATGGCGAGGGAGGCACCGGACGAGGGCGCAGCGGTGGCGGGCGAGGCACCGGACGCGGCGGGGGCGTCCGTGGGGTGGTCGAGGATGCGACTCACGGTACGACCCGCCACAGCGGCTCGTACCCGGGGATCGTCGGGATGTACTGCAGATGGAAGGTCGCTTCGAGTGCGGGCATCTCGGGGTCCTGGCGGATCAGGTAGACAGGTCGACCCTGCGCGAGGAAGTGGCGGACGGTGTCAGCCACGCTGCCGTAGCCGTCGTCCAGGCGTGTCCGGTCGTCCACGATCAGGATATCCGGTCGGCGGCCAGCCACGTCCTGCTCGTACCAGAGGATGGTGGAGTAGCTCCACCAGGAGACGACGACGGCGTGAGGTTGCAGGGCGCCGAATGCCGCGTCCGCCCAGGCCGTCGCCTGCGTGTCGTGCGACGCATCGTTCGTGGTCCGCCCCTCCACGGCCTGCGCAGCCGGCCAGGCGAGGACGAGGACGCACGCGGCGACCACACCCCCCGTCCGCCAGGCGGTCGTCGGCGCGACCACGGCCCGGGCACGGGCGCGGAGCGGCAGGGAGGCGTCCCAGATGGCCGCGACACCCACGGCGGCCCAGACCGCGAGCACGAGGATGGGGCCCAGGTAATAGCGGTCGATCGCGGCGTCCGCATACCCCATGGCGAACAGGGTGGTCACGCCGAACCAGAGCGCGGTCATGACGGCCACCGGGACCGCGAGCTGCCCGGCGCGGGAACGACCGCTGCACAGCGCGACGAGGCCGACACCTCCGAGCAGCACGATCGGCCAGCCCACCTGCTGCACGAAGACGCCGACGACGGCGGAGGGCCCGTTTGCGAGCGGGTTCCGCAGCAGGCCGTGGAACTGCTGCCCCAGCACGAGATAGAGGAACCGCGACAGCGTGTCAGGATGGGCGTAGTCGAGCGGCGGATGCATGCTCGCGCGGATGGGGATGTAGGCGTAGACGGCGCCGGTGGTGAGCACGACGGCCGCCGCGCAGGCGAGGGTGAGCCGGCGCCTCGGGCCGAGAAGCCCGCGGTCGACCAGCAACAGCAGGGCGGCGATGCCGGGTGCGAGCAGCACGGTGAGCGCGTGGTTCCCCAGCGCCAGCCCGTACGCTACCGACGCTGCCAGCAGGAAGCGGCCGGCGTGCGGATCCCCTGCCTGCTGACGGGCCGCCCACGCCACGAGCAGCACGAGCAGCAGCCCCACGAAGAACACGTGCAGCGCGTGGGGATCGGCACGCTGCGCCGTCCACCAGGCGATCTGGGTGACCGCGAACGAGAGGCCGGCACCCACGGCCAGCACGCGGGATCGGACGAGCTGCTGGACTGCGAGCGCGCCGAGGCCCGCGGCCGCCGAGACGAGGAGCGTGGAGAGCAGGTTGATGCGGTAGGCGGGGTTCCCGAACGGCTGGAGCACGACGCTGGCGAGCCAGCCCAGGAGGGTGTACGTGGGGAAGCCGGTGGGGTGCGCGATGCCGAGCACCGGACCGACCGTCTGGAACTCCGCGGTGTCCCAGAAGCCAGGCCCCGGCATCAGCGTGGGGAGGTAGATCACGAACGCGAGCAGCGCGGTGAGCGCGGGCGCCGCCAGCAGGCCGAGGCGCGCCCGCGCAGCGGACTGCACGCCGGATCTGTCGCGCGCCCCAGCTGATGCGAAGGATGCAGGCTGCGGGTGGGACAGCGTCGGAATGGCGTACGCGGGGGGCTGGTCGGCAGCAGGCTGGCGGGCGGGGGGCTGGCGCATGGCGGCGCGATTCTAGGCGACGCGCGTCGCGGC
>JBJKRK010000219.1:0-2893 GCA_046704705.1 Candidatus Limnocylindrales bacterium
TCTCGAACCCGGCGCTCAGCCACTCGTACGCGAGGTACAGGCGCACCACCAGCCAGAGCCAGGACGCGCGCCGGTCGGCGAACAGGAACCGCGCGAAGGCGGGCTCCCGGAGCTCTTCCGGGGCGTGCGGAGCAGTAGTCGTAAACGTCATGATGGAATTCCTCAGCCTGTTGTTTCGTGCGAAGCGCCGACGGCGCGGCGGGCCCTCGACACCCTGACCGCTGGACGGGGGGCCCCGAGCGGCGAACGGGCGTCGGCCCCGGCGAGCGCTGAGGTGCCGCGCAGCGCGTCGAGCAGCGCGATACGGGCGCGCTGCCAGCCCTCGTCCAGCGCGCACACCGGCACTTCGGCAGGCGGCGTACACGAGAGCCCGCTCTGCAGCACGCACTCGTCGTCGGGGAGCGAGCCTTCGATCGCGCTGATCACGTCGAGCAGCGAAGGCGGCTGCACGGGTTCGGCGTAGCGATACCCACCCCGGGCGCCGAACCGCGAAACGATCCAACCCGCCCGCACGAGCGGCGTCAGCGCCTGGCTCAGGAAGCCCGGGGTCGTGCCCACCGCGGCCGCAAGTTCTTCCCCCTTGTGGAGCGACGGATCCGCGGCCAGCAGCTGCAACGCGCGGAGCGCCAGGTCGGTCTTGCGGGTGATCTCCAATCGCATAGTACAAGACTACACAATATGGCAAACCCGTGCACTGCCCGCGAGACGGCCGGACCGAAGGTAGGCGGTCGTCTTGCTCGCTGGCCGAGGTGTCCGGAGGTCGCGCACGCCCGACCAGCGTATGCGCCTCCTGCGCCGTCGCCACGGCTGACGCGAGCGAGATTCGGGCCTCGGCACAGTTTCCGCGCAGCGCGCGGGTCTCAGGTCATCGCGCGAACGCGAGTGTCACGCCCCCGGTGGCCGGTATGCCACGCCGCGTGCAGCCGCCGCGTCGATCTCGGCCGGGGTCATCAGCACCACGGTCCGCATGACGGTCGCTCCGGAAGCGTTGACAGCGAGGCTGATGGCCGCCGCGTCCACATGACTGGGCAGATCGACGATGAGGTAGACGTCGTACTCGCCGAACGCGAAGTAGCACGCCTCGAGCCGGCCTCCCAGTCCCTCGACCATCCTGGTGGTCGCGACAACCCGGCTGCTGCCGCCTTCGGCGAGCACGCCCTGCAGCCCAGCAGGAGTGAATGAGACCTGCCAGAGATACCGAGTCATCGGCGTTCTCCTTCTCGACCCTCGGATGGACAGGTCGCGTATCAGCTTACCGGCCTAGCTAGCAACATACTACCTTCCTGAATATTCCTTATGATGTTGGTCAGGGAAAGCGTCCTCGGGATGCAGGTCGGTCAGGGACGGCGTCCTCATCGCGGTCCAATGCAGAAGGAGTCGTGAGCCAGGGCCCGCACGTCAGCGGCAAGGCCGGACCGACGGGGGTCGCTCAAGGCCAGCATGGTGGAATCATCGTCGAGATCACCGGGAGAAAGGCGCTGAGCATGCCCGCGACGAGCGGCCGCCGGGAGTCTCCAACGAGCGGCCGGTTTGCCCTGCTGGCGACGGAAACCCTCCCACGGCAGGTCGCTCGCGCCGTGATCGAGAGCATCCTTCTTGGCCAGTTCGGCCCGGGCGAGGATCTTCCCGCCGCAGGCGATCTCGCCCGCGAGTTCGGGGTCAGTCGCCCGGTTGTGCGCGAGGCGCTGAAGATCCTCGCTACGCTCGGGTTGGTGACGAGCCGCCAGGGTCGGTACAGCCGCGTGGCGGAGCGGGCGGCGTGGAACGATCTCGCACCAGAGGTACTGGCCGCTCGACTCGAAGTCGGTGTCATCGACGACATCATTGCCGACGGCCTGGAGATGCGTCGGGTCATCGAGACCGAAGCGGCCGCGCTGGCGGCCGAGCGTGCCACCGATGCCGACCTCTTCGCCCTGCGCAGCGAGTTCGACGCCCTCGCTCGGACCATCGGCGACACGCAGGCATACACCCTCCACGACGTGGCGTTCCACGACGCCATCCTCCGCGCGACGCACAACCGCCTCTTCCTTCAACTCCTGGACCAGATGCGAGAGCTCCTGATCTTCACGCGGACCGTGAGTGTGACCGTCGACCCGGACCACCTTCCCGAGTCCCATGAGGGCCACGGAGCGGTTCTCCGCGCCATTCGCGCGCACTCGCCGACACGCGCGCGGCAGGCGATGGCGGACCATCTCGGCTGGGCGGAGCGCGTGAACGTCGGCGAGTACCGCACCGTGCATACGGCGCGGAGCGCGGCAGTCGCGACGGAGCGGGGCCCGGAGTAGGGCATGCACGGCGGCCAATCCTGGCTGCTCACTAACTTGGCTGACAAGTGTTACCCTTGCAGGCATTCGACGTTCAGGTGCGTCGATATCTGCAGTTAGCGCCTCAGCCGCCAGGTGGTTCACAACCTCTGATGAGCGACGTAGCCAGCGAACTCGCGGCGTTTCGGGGTCTGTCACCACGGTGCTGTGGTGGGGCCACCCCACCGATTGCGCAGCTGCAGGCGCACCGCCCGGCGAGGGGCTTCGGGGTCCGCTCAGGGGAACACGCCCGGCCGGACGCGTCAAGGCCCACGACCCAGCTCCGTGTGCGCGGATGACCACGCCCGAGCAGGTCGTTGCCGGCGACCTCATCGTCCGCGACGTCGCCGTCCTCGACGGCACCGGGCGCGAGCCGGAGGGCCGCCTCGACGTGGTCGTGCGGGGTGGCCCGCTCGCCGATCCCGCCTCGATCCCCCTCGTCCTGCTCGGCGGTGTGGTGGTGAAGGACAGCCAGGGACGGGTCGAGCGTGCAGCCAGGTAGTGGCGGCCGCGGGGTGTCGCCCGCGCGTCCTCCCGTCACCCGGAGGCCCTGATGCGCACGATCCTGCTCTGGCTCGCCCGGAGCGCCT
>JBJKRK010000220.1:0-2670 GCA_046704705.1 Candidatus Limnocylindrales bacterium
GGCCCGGGGCGGGACGTCCGAGGCGCAGCACGGCCACCTGCCGGCGGGAGCCGCGGGGCACCGGGAACGCCAGCAGGCCCACGCCCGCGGCGCAGCGGTCGCGGGCGGCGCGGTGCTCCTGCAGGACCCGCCGCACCACGCGCTCGGGACAGTGCCGGCAGAAACCCAGGCCGATGTCGTTCGTGCAGACGGCCGCGCAGAACGGATCGGCATCTTCCCACCCGGCCACGAACAGCACGGGAAGGATCCCCGAGCCGTCGTCGGTGCCCGACTCCCACAGCTCGGCCGACGCCAGCAGGTCGAGCGGTTCGCGCGTCTCCCCCATGGCACGCAGTCTACGCATCCCGATGTGGGGGAGTTCGATAGTCATGCGTCACCCGTACCTTCCGCGGCCGGGTTTGCGGGTCGATCCCGATGTTGCCTCCGGCGTCGACAGCCGATGCTGGTGCGCGTCGCCGATCGAGACAGGGAGGTGGCGCATGAGCCTCTTCGACACACTGGGCATCGCCGGCTCCGGGCTGACCGCGGAGCGACTCCGGATGGACGTCGCCGCGAGCAACATCGCGAACGCCGACACCGCGGCAACCGCCGCGACGGGCCCGTATCAACCCGAGGCCGCGGTGTTCGTGCCGTACCAGGTCGGGGCGGACCCGGCCGCGCACGGCGTGATGGCCGCGGCGATCGTCAGCCCCGCTCCGGCGACCCAGCAGGCCTACGATCCTTCGAACCCCGCCGCGAACGCGCAGGGGTATGTGGCCACGCCCAACATCGACGTCGCGGCGCAGATGGCCGACCTGCTCGGCGCGTCACGCTCCTTCCAGCTCGACGCCACGGTGGCGCAGGCGGCCAAGCAGAGTGCGCTCGACGCGCTCTCGATCGGACAGGGTTGAGCATGGCGGGGATCATCCCGGTCGGCGCCGTGGGCAGCCTCGTCGGGCCCGGCATGGCGCCCGCATCGCTCGGCGGCCCGCCGCTGACGACCGGTGGGAGCGCGGGCACGTCGGTCACGGGCGGCATCGATCCGACCGGCGGCTCCGGCGCTCCGAACTCGCAGGATCCCGGCGGCAGCTTCGTCGACTCCCTCGGTCAGGCGCTGAACGACCTGAACACGCAGCTCACCTCGGCAAACGACGCGATGGCCAGCTTTGCCGCGGGCACCTCATCCGCCGACCTCGGCACGGTGATGCTGCAGATGCAGGAGGCCTCGCTCGACCTGAACCTGGGAACACAGGTGCGCAACGGGTTGCTCGACGCGTACCGCCAGATCATGTCGCTCCAGGTCTGAGGCCCCTCGATGTCCGACCTTACCGGGCAGCTCCGGCAGCTCATCGGCCAGCTCTCGCTCGCGCAGCGACTCTGGATCGCGGCCGGCGCGGCTGCCTCCGTGCTGCTGCTCGTCGCCTTCGTCACGGTCGCCGGGCAACCCGACTACCAGCCGGCCTTCACGCGTCTCTCTCCCACGACCGCGGGCGCCATCAGCGCGTCGCTGCGCACCGCGAAGATCCCGTTCCAGGTGACCGACGCCGGGGCGACCATCCTCGTTCCCGCCTCCCAGGTCGCCGCCGCGAAGGTGGCGGCTGGTGCGGTCGCATCGACCGGGAGCGACACGCAGGGCTTCTCGCTGTTCGACAACTCCGGCCTCGGCATGTCGCAGTTCGACGATCAGGTGACGTACCAGCGGGCGCTGCAGGGCGAGCTGACGCAGACGATCGAGAACATGAGTGGCGTCTCCAGCGCCCAGGTGGCCATCGTGCCGGAGCAGCAGGGCCTGCTCGCCTCCCAGGACCAGGCCGCGAGCGCTTCCGTGATGGTCCAGATGGCCAACGGTGCGCCGCCCTCGCAGAGCATGGTGCGAGGGATCGCGGCGACTGTCGCGGGCGCGGTTCCCGGACTCACCCCCGACAACGTCACGATCGTCGACGAGGCCGGCCACGTGCTCGCCGGACCGGGTGACGCGGTCGCCGCCGACGCGATGAGCGCGCAGGCGCAGATCGAGCAGGACGACGAGGCGAAGGTCGAGGAGCTCCTGGACCAGATGCTCGGGCCGGGCCACGCGGCGGTGTCGGTGGCAGCCACCCTGAACTTCGATCAGGTCCAGCAGCAGGTCACGACGTACACGCCGGTCAACTCGAACCAGTGGACGCCGGTGAGCGTCCAGCAGAGCACGGAGACGTACGGGGGCGGCTCAGGGGCGATCCCCGGCGGCATCCCCGGCGCCGACACCAACGTCCCCGGGCTGGTGACATATCCGGGCGTGCCGGCTCCCACGACCGCGCCGGCATCTCCGGCGCCCGGCTCGTCGGCCTCGCCCGCACCGAGCGTCTCGCCGTCGCCGTCCGCGACGCCTACCGCGAGCGCGAGCCCGTCGGCGTCGCCCGCCTACACGAAGACGCAGGAGACGGTCAACTACGACCTCTCGCAGACGGTGCAGCACATCATCAAGCAGCCCGGCTCGATCCAGCGCCTGAGCGTGGCGGTGCTGCTCGACCAGAAAGCGGCCGCCGGGCTCGACCAGAACGCGCTCAAGGCAAGCATCGCCGCCGCCATCGGCGTCGACCCCTCGCGCGGCGACGTCATCTCACTCACCCCCGTCGGCGTCGCGGCGGCGCCCACGCCGGCGGGCCCGCTCCCCCCGGGCGCGGGGGCCCACCCCGGCCGCCTGGTGCCGAG
>JBJKRK010000221.1:0-3799 GCA_046704705.1 Candidatus Limnocylindrales bacterium
CTCCGGCTCCACGAGAAACGAGCGCGATGCAGCGACAGTATCAACGCACGAGACGGCGCGCGTACGCGAGGCGACGCCATCGCATGTACGAACATCCTCCCTCCGCACGGGGCCGGGAGCGGAGCCGGAGCGCCTGTCTCACGACCCCGCTCCCGGCCCCGTGCGGAGGGAGGATGTTCGTACATGCGATGGCGTCGCCTCGCGTACGCGCGCCGTCTCGTGCGTTGATACTGTCGCTGCATCGCGCTCGTTTCTCGTGGAGCCGGAGCGATGGCCGTCTCCCGCCCGTCCGGCGGCGATCGGCGTGAGGTTGCCCCGGTCGTTCGTGCTCACCGTATGACCCCGGGCTGACGCGATCCTGAACGAACCCCGCTGTCGGCGGCGACGCTGCTCGTGCGTGCCTGCGGAGCCCCGGCGCGGTGGTCTCAACCGCGCGCAGCTCGCAGGGAGTGCCGTGTGCGCCCCCGCGTCAGGGTTCTGTCAGGGTCTCGGTCTAGCGTCGATCCGGGCCGGCAGGCGTGGGACTCGCCTGCACCGGCAGGGTCGGGCAGCGTGAGCCGAAGACACCCAACGGCACCGCGTACGCAGCCAACCGCAGGTGAGGCGTCCCTTCTCCGTGCACGATCCACGACCGACGGCGCGCGCTGACGAGCGCCGCACGGATCGCCTCTGGAGCCGGCGGAAGTTCCTCCTGGCCGCGGGCGGCACACTCCTGGGGGCGGGACTCGCAGGACTGGGACTGGACGGCATCGCTCGCGCGCTCCAGGCCGGCGGCCACAGGTCGGGACCCCCCGCGGCCGTGATACCACCCGCGACAACGCCGCCCACGCGGACGCCGGCCGTTTCTTCGCCTGCCGGCGGGGTGCCGGCCGTGGTCGACGCCCCGGCGACCAGACGGGAGTTCCGCTCCGCCCCCGACCTACATCCGCCGGTCGTGACGGTGTCGGCGGCGCGGGATCGCCTGGCTCGCGGCCTTGTGCTCCTGACACCGGGCAACGGCACACGGCCGGACGGGCCGATGATCGTCGATGACTCGGGCGAGCCGGTCTGGGTGCGACCCGAGGACGGCCTGTCGGCCACCAACCTGCAGGTGGCCGAGTACGGGGGCGCGCCCGTGCTCGCCTGGTGGGAGGGGAAGATCGTGCAGGGCCACGGCGAAGGCGACTACGTCCTCGCCGACAGCACGTACCGGGAGGTCACGCGGGTGCACGCCGGGCACGGCTGCCAGGGCGACCTGCACGAATTCCTTCCGACTTCCCGGGGCACCGCGTTCCTCAGCGCGTACCACGCGCTGCCCGACCGACCCAGCCCGTCAGGAGCGGGGCTGCTGGAGGGGGTGGTCCAGGAGGTCGATATCAGGACGGGCTCCGTCCTGTTCGAGTGGCACAGCGCCGAGCATGTCGACATGTCCGAGTCGTTCGCCGACCCCACGAAGGGTCTGCCGTACGACTACTTCCACCTGAACTCGATCGCGCCCGACGCCGACGGCAACCTGCTCATCTCCGCGCGGCACACCTGGACGGTGTACAAGATCGACCGGGTCACGGGCGCCATCCTCTGGCGCCTGGGCGGCAAACGCAGCGACTTCAGGGTGGAGCCGGGTGCGCGTTTTGCCTGGCAGCATCACGTGCGACCGCACGCGGATGGCATCCTCACGCTGTTCGACAACGGCGCCAGCGGCCAGGGTGGCGGCCCGGAGACTGACTCGCGCGCGGTGCACCTGCGTCTCGACACGACCACGATGACGGCCCTGCTCCTGCGCGCCGACGTCCGTCCGGTGCCCGTGCTTGCCACCAGCCAGGGCAGCGTGCAGGTGCTGCCGAACGGCAACGTGTTCGTGGGCTGGGGCGACACGCCGTACTGCTCGGAGTTCGACGACGGTGGCGCCCTCGTCTTCGACGCCGCGTTCCCGGCCGGCGGTCGCTCATACCGGGCGTTCCGCGCGGCCTGGACCGGGCGACCCGCGCAGCCACCGGCGTGTGCCGTGCATGCCAGTACCGCCCACGGGCTCGTCGTGTACGCGAGCTGGAACGGTGCGACGGAGGTCGCCGCCTGGGAGGTACTCGCCGGGGCCACCCCGGATCGACTGGTGCCCGCAGGCTCGACACCTCGGACGGGATTCGAGACCGTGATCCCGCTCCCGTCCGGCCCGCGATACGTGGCCGTCCGGGCGCGGGATGCCTCCGGGCGCGTCCTGGGCACGTCGCCCGCGCAGCGTGTGAGCGACTGACAGCGACGCGGGCCCATGCGGCCTCGGCCGGCCGGAGCGGTCCGCGCTCAGCCGCCGGCGCCGACGTCCCCTGCGACGCGCCGCGATCGTAACCGCGCTGGCGGTGGCGCTGACGCCTGACGCATTCGCGCCGCGGTCGGTGACGTGACCGGCCGCCGACCGTTGTGCCGGTGGGCGCCGGTCGCACGCCGCGACCCGATGTGGGCGATGCCCATCGGTCTGCACGCGGTCATGAGAGATCTCTCACGCTGCGCCCATCGCCGGCTCATGTAGCTCGCCGATCCTGCGAGGCCGAGGCGGATGAACGCCTGCCACACAGGAGATGGGATGACCATGATGCGGCCCGGCGCGCGGCTGATCGGCGTGATCGGTGGGGGACTGGCCATCGTCGCGCTTCTTGCGACGGCAGCCGGCGTGACCGCCGGGCCCGGCACGCTGCAGGTCCCACCCGCGGTGGTGGTGGGCACACCGACGCCGCCGGGCCCGTCTCCGGCGGGGCGCGCTGCGCCGGCCTCTTCACCTGCGGCGCCTTCGACGTGGGCTTCGCCGCCTTCGGCTGGCTACGCCCCGCTCGGGTCCGCAGGTACGAATCATGATCCTGCCGGGGTGGTGCCGCAGACCTCGCCCCTGCATTTCTCGCCGCCGATCCCTTTCTCGGCACCGGCCCAACCGAGCGAGTCCGCGTCGCCTCGAGCGATAGAGTCGCCCGGCCCGGAGTCGAGCGCCGCGAACACGCCGACGCCGGCCACCCCCGAGCCATCGAGTGCTGCCGCGCCCCCAGGTACGCCCGAGCCGACGGTCGGCCCCATGGAGACGCCGGATCCGAGCACGGGCGGCTCGACGGACGGGGTGACCTCGACGACCCCCTCGCCCTCCGAAACCCCTTCGACTGGAGATTGACATGCCGACCTGCCTCGTGACGGGCGCCGCCGGTTTCATCGGCTCGCATCTCACTCGCCGCCTGCTCGACGACGGCTGGAGCGTCACCGCCGTCGATGCGTTCACCGACTCGTACGACCCAGCCGAGAAGCTCGCCCGGGCCACGCACCTCAGCCGACACCGACGCTGCAGGGTCGTGGCGGGCGACCTCGTCGACCTCCCGCTCGGGCACCTGCTGCGACGCACCGATGTCGTGTTCCACCTCGCGGGGCGTCCCGGTGTCCGACCGAGCTTCCGGCTCGAATCGCGGTACCGGCACGACAACGTGACCGCAACGGAGCGTCTCGTGGCTGCCGCCCGGGCCAGTCGCAGCGTGCACCGGCTCGTCTACGCGTCCTCATCCTCCCTGTACGGGAACGCGTCACTCCCGTTCCGGGAGACGATGGAGCCGTCCCCCCTCTCTCCCTACGGACGCACGAAGCTGGAGGCCGAGCGCCTCTGCCTGGCCGCGGCCGACGAGCACCTCGAGACCGTCGCGCTGCGCTACTTCACCGTGTACGGCCCCGACCAGCGTCCCGACCTGGCGCTGCGGCGCTTCGCCGAAGCGGCACTGGCGGGCCGTCCGCTCCCGTTCCTCGGCGACGGCACGCAGACCCGTGACTTCACGTACGTGGACGACATCGTGGAGGC
>JBJKRK010000222.1:0-20465 GCA_046704705.1 Candidatus Limnocylindrales bacterium
GAGACGCTCACGCTCGAGCGGGGAGAGTTCGATCCGGTAGGGGCTTCGTCTGGACACCTCGCCCTCCTTCCACGGAGAGCGTAGCTGCCACGCTTACGTGATGCAACTTACGAACGACGGTACTAAGTGACCCGGCAACGAAGCCCGCTGCGGAGACAAGGTAGAGGACCCCGACGCTGGCGTCACGGACGGCGAAGCTTCGCTCAACCGACAGAATGAGTGTCGGCACGAGCACCACAGCCCGACCGACCAGGAAGAAGCTCGCGTACGTCAGACCAACGGCCTGTCGGGTAAACGTGATCATCAGGACCGTCGCCGACCGAGCTAGCGGACCGCCAGTCGAGGAGGCGCAACGAGCAGGGTGATCCGGCTGGGCCGAGCCTGCCGGCGATCATGCGAGATGCGCGAATGGACGCTTCTCACCCGGATGCTTTACCGAGGCACCTGCGAGAGCGCGCGGATAACAGGCACCATCGTGGGATCGCGGAGGGTGGGCTTCAGCGCCAGTTCTGCTGCGCCAATCAAGGCTGCATCAGCGCCAAGGTGTCCGGGGACAATCCGGAAATCAACGCCAGTCCTCCTCGACAGCACGCGCCAGGCCTCCGAGTAGATCGCGTCGACAAGGAACGGATGGAGCCGTGCGAAATAGCCGCCCAGCACGATGCGTTCGGAATCAAGGGCATACGCCAAGGATGCCAGGCCGACGCCCAGCCAACGTCCTGCTTCACGCAGCGCAGCGAGCGTTCGAGGGTCACCACGCGCCGCATTTGAGGCAATCTGATCGACGGCCCGCCGGGTGTCCGAGGTGGGCTCGATGAGCAGCCTGTCCAGAATGGCGTTGAGCCCAACTTCCGTCTGCCAGCAGCCGACCGACCCGCAGGCGCAGATGTGGTCATTTGCGGCGATCGGCATGTGGCCGACGACGGCCGCGACGCCAGAATGACCCGCCACCGGACGTCCGTCAGCGAAGACGCCCAAGCCGACGTCGTCCGCGCCCCAGAGCAGTGAGAAGTGCTTGCAGCCAATTCCGGCGCCTCTCGTCAGCTCCGCCAGCGTCGCGAGCTCCGCTGCGCTGGCTACGGAGACCGGGACCTCCAGCCCCAACGTCTCACGGAGCGCGGCTGCAACCGGCACGTTGTGCCAACCAAGGCTCGGGGCGTACGCAACAACGCCGTCGTCCCGTCTGATGATTCCGGGTACCGCCACCCCGATTGCGCGCACGGCGAGCGCTGCCTTGACATGGAAGAGACGCTCCTTCGGTCGAGCCAGAGTCGCGGCAAGAGCTTGGATGGTCATCTCGTCCGGCGCTACGTCAGTGGAAGCACGGTCCAGGACCACCCCGCCAAGGCCAATCCGCCCGAGGGTGAGAGAACTCGGATGAATGTCGATCGCCAGAACCGTCGCCCCTGGGACTCGCGCCTCGACCACAGGAGAAGGTCGACCGGGCAAACCAGCCGAATTCCCCGGACGCTCGCGGACCAGCCCGCGTGCCGCAAGATCCCCCACAAGCGTTGAGATGGTGCTTCGGTTCAAGCCGATCGTCGCAGCGAGCTCCGCGCGAGAAGCGGGGCCGTGGACATGCACCATCCGTAGGACGGCACTCAGGTTCCGGCGGCGTATTCCGTCGACGCTCGTGCCAAGGTAGTCAGAATCGTCTGCCGGAAGCCACAGCCCCTGCCCGTCAGTATTGACAGGCAGGGGCTTGGTCATTCCAGGCTGCGCCATGTGCGACCGTGCACCGCCCGATCGAGCAGCCGTTAGAGGGACAGTGCTGCAGCCAGCCCTCTCGGGATCGGGCCTGCGCGCAGGTACCCGTGGGCCCGGACATCGGCCGCTGCTGACACCTTGTCCAGGCTCGACAACAGCGTCTTGGCACCGCTCAGGTCAGTGAAGATTGCGAGTGAGCAGGGACCGTACCTGGCGCTTACCCAGTCCACGACAGCGTTCGCTGCCGCGTCGCGACCCTTCGACCCTTCCAGTTCGGACGGGTCGACAGTTGTGACCACGCTCGTGCGAAGATCGGAATCGAAGCGGAGCACAAGCGTTGCCCATAGAGCATCGCCGTCAAACACACCGAACACGACGCTCGATTCCGGCGGCACAAAGCGTCTGACTGCGGCCGTGATCTGTGCATGTGAAGCGCCCAGGCGCCACTGCAGCCCAAGCGTGTTGCGCGCGGGGCCAGGGCACGTGACCACGGCGTCAGCGTAGTCGTCGAGCGTCGCATATGTGCGCTGCACGAACGCGTCGAGGTCTTCGTCCGGGCGCCAGGTGCCTTGCCACTGCGCCATGTAGCGATCGAAGCCGCGGCGCTCGAACACCGCTACGAAGTCGACCTTGTCAGCGTTTGCCTGGTAGATCTTCTCGGCCACCGCATGCGGGTCGTCGACGCGATCGACATTGCGCACGAAGGCGAGGCGGTGTGAGTGGACGAACTTCTGGATCTCGCCGCCCTCGTGGATCACGATGATCCGCCGCTTCTCCCTCGCCGACTCGAGGACGAGCGACTGCAGGTTGCGCCAGTGGTTGACATCAATATCTGCCATCCACGGGTTTTCATGCAGCATGGCGTCTTCCCTCCCGGCCTACAGGGCGCACTCGAAAATCTTGATGCTGTATGCGGGCAACGCAGCAGTAATCGTGGTCCCGCTCACGCTCGCTGGTCGATCCTCCCAGATCTCCCGGGCAGATCGAAGCGGGCGATGCAAGTCGACGGTCGCATCGATCGCGTCGGCGGTCGGGTTGGCCACGAAGACGATCATCCGGGGACTGTGGTCGGCAGCCTCATGGATGGCCACGTCTACGCGTTCGTCGTTGCGACTGAAACGGGTGAGCCCCCTCCCGAGCGCCGCCGCGAGCGCATCTGCCGGGCGTTCGAAATCGGATAGCACGACGATCCGTCCGCTACCGATCGAGTACGCGTTACCGACTGCTTCGCCGCGCACAGTTAGCACCTCTTGCGCGGCATGTCCCAGTGTCTCCTTCAGCGTCCCGTCAGGACGCATCGCTTCATCCAGCTCGGGCAGGCGAGGGCCGATGACAGCAGTCCCGCCGCCTCGCGCGAAGTCGAGCAGCGAGCGCTGGACAGCGCCGCCCATGTACTCGAATGAGCTGACGACGACGGCCTTGTACCGGCTCCAGCGATCCGGCGACAGCGATGTGTCGGAGAGCAGGAAGGGATACCCGGCCTCGGTTAGGCCCCGGTACGCGTCTGCGAACCAGCCAGCCTTGGCTACTTGGATGGGCTCGGCGAACCCGAGCGTTGCCTCGGACACCGTCATGAAGGTGGGGTACTCGGAGAATCCGCTCGGAGTCTCGAGGAAGTCCCCGGGGAAACTGACAAGAACGCTCGCCGCCTCCAGTCGATCGTA
The DNA here is from genome assembly GCA_046704705.1 of Candidatus Limnocylindrales bacterium. Lineage (GTDB taxonomy): Bacteria > Chloroflexota > Limnocylindria > Limnocylindrales > CSP1-4 > JBJKRK01. The sequence continues at coordinate 3,372 of JBJKRK010000222.1, forward strand.
GTCGCGGTTGGCAAGCAGCAGCACGTCCGCGCTGCGGCGCAGGTCGACGAACCGGTGCCGAGTCGCCATCTCGTTCACGCGCCGGAACATCGCAGCATGGTCTTCGCGGACGCGTCCGTCGCGGCGCACCGGAGAATCGAGCCACCGGTCCCGCTCAACGAGCATGTAGCGGCTGAAGCCCTTGATGCCCTGCATCAGCCCGGCCTTCGTGACGAACTCCTCGTCATCAAGTGACCCGGGGTGCAGGTACCAGGGCCATACACCGGCGATGAATTCAGGGATGTAAGGGAAGCGGCTCGTTCCGACCACGTACGAGAGCACCGTCTTGACGTGGTCGTAGAGCTCCTTGCGCGAGTAGACGTCGAAGCCGACGAAATCGAGCTTCTCCTCGAGGCCCGTCAGATTGAAGGGAGTAGTGAACCCGCTCACGGCGCCGCCGGGTCCCAGTGGATGGGGGTAGTTGTGGAAGAGCGGCACACGATCGAGACCGCGGGCGCGCATCATGGCGGCAAGTCGCCCCAGCGAGTCAACGAGATAGCGCTCGCGGTATGCGATCCAGTCCGTGTAGGCTGGGATCTCGCACTTGTCGGTGGCTTCGAACCTGCGCGGTGGATCGACATCACGGAACGAGCCGTACGCGTGACCGTGCGCCTCGCTCAGACGTTCGACCGTCGCGTATTTCTCCTCGAGGAACTCTTGGTAGTTCGAGATCGCGGCGGGGTTGTAGTCAGAGGCATAGGCGTTCACGTGGAAGAAGAACGCCATCTCGTTGTCGACCTGCGCTGCGACGAGGCGGCCCTGCGGATACTGGTGTTTGGCAAGAGTCGGCACGATCGCGTCGTACCACAACGCAGTCTCGTCGAAGAACTTGTCGACTGCGTAGCTGACCGCCGGGATCGGGCGGGGCACCTGCGTCAGCACCGCCATGGTCCCCTGTGCATTCAGCGCATGCATCTCGGCATCGGCCAAGATGCGCAGTGGGTACCCGAACCAGGTCAGTTCCGAGTTGATCTGCGGCCCCGGTCGAACGACGATGTCCAGCCCCTTCTCCTCGATCAGAGTGAGGAAGGCGTCGATGTCTTTGTTGCCCGAGAAGTCGAATCGGCCGCGCGCGACCTCGTGTACCTCCCACGGGATGTAGATCGAGATCGTCGTGAATCCCATATGTTTGACGGTGTCGAGAATGGTCGGCCACTTGTCTCGATCGAGACGCCAGTAGTGGACGGCACCGCCGTAGAGAGGTGCGGGTGTACCGTCGATGCGGAATGCGTGGTCGGCGACCGCGATGCTGCGCGGTGACCGAGCGGGGCCGTCAGCGGCCATGTCTGCCCTCCATCTTCCGGTTCACTGCGGTCGGGCACGCCGTGGGCGCCGGCGTCGCGATTGCCCGGTCGCATGCCTACTTGCGCCGCCCGAGCGCGACGGCGGCGATGATGATCAGGCCGCGCACGAGCTCCTGCTGGGGTGCCTCGAGCCCGGCGAGGATGAGTCCGTTGTTGATCAGGCCGATCAGGAGCGATCCGAAGAGCGCACCGATCACCGACCCCTTGCCGCCGTACAAGTTCGTGCCGCCAAGAATGACGGCGGCAATGGCGGATAGCTCGTCCCCTTCGCCCCACTGGTACCGGCCCGTCTGCAGACGGCCTGCGTAGAGCATGCCCGCCAGAGCTGCGGTGAGGCCGCAGATGAGCAGCACGGCAAACTTGACTTTCCGGGTATCGATACCTGAGAACTCGGCTGCGACCCTGTTTCCCCCGGTCGCGAGCACCTGCCGCCCGAATGACGTCTTGTTGAGCACGAGGGCACCGATGGCCACGATCACGAGCGTCCAAGCGACGAGAACGGTGAAGGGGCCGATCTGGCCGCCGCCGAAGATCGTGTTGTACGTGCCGTTCAGAATGGGCTGGGGCGCGGATGCGGTGATCCACTGGGCACCGCCGTGAGCCACCCCGAGCATGCCCAGGGTGACGATGAACGACGGGATGTTCACCATCGTGACGAGCGCACCATTCACGGCCCCCACGATCACACCCGTGAGCAATCCGGCTGCGATGCCTGGGAGGAGACCCCAGTGGGCGACTCCGAGCGCTGTTGCGACAGACGCGAGGCCCGCAATTGATCCGACCGAGAGGTCGATCTCAGCCGCTGAGATGACGAGCGTCATACCGACAGCCATGACGGAGATCGTGGCTGTCTGATTGATGATGTTGATAAGGTTCGAGGGCTGCAGGAAGCCGCTGCCGCTCAGGGTTACCGAGAAGAAGACAAGAATGACCACGAAGCCGATGTAGATGATCGAGCTGCGCCAGTCCCACTGTCGCAACGACAGACGAGACGACCTAAGGTTGGACCACAGCTCAGTCATGTGCGGACACCTTCCCAATACCCTGGACCGCAAGATGCAGCGACTCTTCGTCGGCGATGTCCCGACGATCGAGACTCTGCTGCACCGTTCCGTCGCGGAACACGAGCACGCGGTCGCAGACTGCGAGCAACTCGGGGAACTCCGATGAGATGAAGATCACACCCCGCCCGTCGTCGGCGAGGTCACGCATCATCGTGAAGATGTCGACCTTCGTGCCGATGTCCACGCCTGCGGTCGGCTCGTCCATGATGTAGATGACGGGCTCAGTGCCCATCCATTTGGCGAGCACCACCTTCTGTTGATTACCGCCCGAGAGTTGCAGCACCGGCTGCTCTACGCTCGGGGTCTTGATCGCCAAGCGGTCGACCAGCCCGGCGGAGAACTGCGTGCCAGCGCCGTCGTCCATCCAGCCACCATGGGAGAAGCGACCCAGAAGTGGAAGGAGAAGGTTGTCACGCACGGAGTGCTCCAGGACGAGGCCCTGATGTCGCCGATCCTCCGGCACCAGAGCGATTCCGGCACGGGTCGCGTCGCGTGGCGTCCGAATAGAGACCGAGGCGCCGTGCACGCGGATATCCCCTGATTGCGCTCTATCGATGCCGAAGAGTGCGCGGGCCGTCTCGGAGCGACCGCTCCCCATGAGACCGGCCAGGCCGAGGATTTCGCCCTTGTGAAGCTCGAAGCTGACGCCATGCAGCCTCGGCGGGACGTGGAGGTCACGCACCTCTAGCAACGGCTCGCCCGTGCGGTCGACCTCCCGCGGCCGCCAATCAAAAGCGCTCTCCATCTGGCGCCCGACGATGTGCTCGACGACCTGTTGGGGAGTGCTGGCCGCGACATCGGTGGTGATGACGTGCTTGCCGTCGCGAAGCACGGTGATGCGGTCGGAGACTGCAAAGATCTCCTCGATGCGATGAGTAACGAAGACGATGGAGATACCCTGGCGAGCGAGTCCGCGCATCAGGTCGAACAGGCGGTCAGCTTCGTCTTTCGCCAGGGAGGCCGTCGGCTCGTCCATGATGAGGACGTTGGCGTGCTGCGCCAAGGCCTTGGCGATCTCTGTCAGCTGCCACTGGGCAGGCCCAAGGTCCTCGAGGCGCTTCCGGGGATCGATCGAGACGCCCATCTCGCCGAATAGCTTGTCGGTCTCGCCGATCGATGCGCTGTCGTCAAGAAGCCCGAGACGATCCCGACGCTCGCGCGTGAGGAACACGTTCTGCGCTACCGTGAGGGTAGGGACCAGACTGAATTCCTGGAAGATCATGGCGATGCCACGCGCAATCGCGTCGTGCGGCGTCACAAAGTGCGCAGGCTCGCCATTCACTTCGATCAGACCGGCGTCGGGCTGGTGGACCCCACGCAGAATCTTCATCAGCGTCGACTTGCCGGCCCCGTTCCCTCCAGCGAGCGCTTGGACCTCGCCTCGACGAAGTTCGAAGTCGACGCTGTCGAGGGCACGCACGCCGCCGAAGTTCTTGCTTACTCCCTCCATGTAGACGGCGACCTCGCCTCCGAGCGCCGGATCGATCATTGAGACAAGTCCTCAAGCCCGACCACAATCACAGACCGTGCTGCGGCTGAAGGTGGGTCGGTGCCTTCCTGGCGGGGATGGCACCGACCTCTCCTGTGGGGGTTACTTGACGAAGCTGCTCTGAACCTCGGCTGGTGCCTGCGCGTGATAGACGTCCTGCCAGGCCTGCAGCACGTTGTCGTGTGACACCGCGAGCGCCGGCAACGCCACGTAGGAGGGCGCGGTCTTGCCAAGGAGCCCGTAGGCGGCGAGTTTCGCCTCGGTCACTCCCTGATCGTACGGGCGCTGTGCGCCGAGCCCCTTCACGAGGCCGTTCTGCGCCAGTGAGATCGCCACGTTCTTGCCGAGGTCCTCGGTGGTGATGACGAGGTCGCTGCGCCCCAGCGTGCGCGCCGCTGCCATGACACCCTCGGCCGGCACGTCCCAGACCGCCCAGATCCCGTTCAGATCCGGATACTGGGTCAGCATCGCATTGGCGTCGGCCTGTGCCTGCCCGGCGAAGTCGGAACCCGTAACGCCCTTCTCGTCGACGATCTGGATATTCGGATAGTCCTGCTGGATGGTGGTCTTGAACCCTTCGTAGCGTTGCCGCGTGACGAAGAAGTCAGCGTCGTGGTAGATGAGGCCGATCTTGCCGGTGCAGTTCAGCGCCTTGGCCATCAGGTGCGCCGAGACGACGCCGTTACCAGGGTTGTCGGCCGAGACATCCGCGATGTAGTCCGTGCCGGCGGTCATGCCGTTCGGCACGTTATCCATGAACACGAGCTTGATGCCGGCTGCGGCGGCCTTCTTGTATGCATCGGCGGTTGCGACTGGGTCAACAGGAATCGACACGATGATGCTGGGCTTCTTCGCCATCACCGTCTCGATGTTGGACACTTGCGTGGCTGCGCTGAAGTTCGCGCTGGTCACGGCGACGATCTTGATGCCCAGTTGACCGAACTCGTACTCGAGGCCGGCCTGCTGGGCGCCCGTCCAGTCATCACCCGTGTAGTGGAAGACGATCGCTGCTGTCGCGTTCATCGCCTTCACTTTCGCGAGCTCATCGGCTGTCAGGGTCACGCTGCTGGCGGGAGCCGCCGACTCGCCGTGCGGGCCTTTGGCCTGGACGCCAGCCTGTTCAGCCGCCGCAAGGTTCGCGTCCGCGTTGCAGGCGCTCGTGGCCGCCGACGGCGCAGCCTGCGATGCGGGAGCCGCCTGGGACGCCGGCGCCGCCTGCGACGAGGGCGCGCTTGGACTCGGCGATGTCCCTGCGGATGTGCAGGCAGACAGGATGAGCACAAGGCTCACCCCTGCTCCCAACAGTCTGCCTGTTGAAGAGTGTTGCATAGCGACCTCCTGGAGCTGGCAATTCGGAACCAATCCCGTGGTGGGACGCCAGAGCGCAGGGCTAAGTCAGGTGGCGCTTCCTCCTCTTGACCCGAAACCTCCCCGGCGACGGCCCGCAGCGGCCGCGCCAATAGAGCCATCTAAAGCTGTAGTACAGCAAAAGTCAAGATGTATCATGCACATCTATGGGCAGTAGCGGCAGAAAGCTGCTGAGGACCAGCAGTAGGTGTATGGTTGCCTGGCAGCTGGCGGGCGTACGCCGCTGAATGACGTGGAGACGAGGGCGGCGGCCGTGCGAGGTTCAGATGCTACTGGTGCTCGCGTGCCCGCGCCGCGATCGAATGGCCGGCACCCCGGGAGGAGCGGCCGCCGTCGCGTCCGCGCTGAGCGTGAAAGTCTCGCCCTCGTGCTTGGCCTCATCCGCTCGGGGAGAGCCGAGACCCGGCAACAGATCGAGCGCCTCTCGGGGCTCGGGCGTGCGGTGGTGGCTGATCGGATCTCCACACTGCTCGACGGCGGCCTTGTCAAGGAGGGGGAACTTGGCGTCTCAACGGGAGGCCGTGCCCCACGCCAGATCCGCTTCAGGGCCAGTGCGGGTCACGTACTCGTGGGGGCACTCGGATACACAACGCTCGGCGTGGGACTGGCCGACCTCTCGGGGCGATTGATCGTCGAGCACCACGAGGCCGGCGACATTACGTCCGGCGCCCAGCACACGCTCGAGCGACTGGATACGCTGTTCGACTGGATTCTGGACGAACACCCTGAGGCGCGTGATCTCTGGGGTATCGCCCTGTCGGTTCCAGGCCCGGTTGGCCTAGCGGACGGCCACCTTGGCTCGCGTCCCGTCCTGCAGCAGATGCCGGGCTGGAGTGATTTCCCCGTCCGCGAGCATCTGGCCAATCGATACGGCGCCCGCGTGTGGATCGACAACGAAGTGCACTTCATGGCCCTTGGGGAACTACGGGCTGGCCGCGGTGCGGGAGGCAACGACCTGCTCTTTGTGAAGATCGGCACCGGCATCAGCGCGGCGATTTGCACGGAGGGTCGAGTGCAACGCGGAGCCCACGGGTACGCCGGTGACATCGGGCATGTATCGGTGGGCAACGATGGCGGGCCGCTCTGTCGCTGTGGCAACACAGGCTGCCTTGAGGCGCTTGCCGGCGGGGCTGCGATCAGCCGAGAGGGCCAGCAGGCCGCCGAGGACGGCCGAAGTCCGTACCTCTCCGCGCTCCATGCGGCCGGCCACAGCATCACCGCAGCGGATGTGGGGATGGCCGCCCACCGAGGCGACCCCTTCAGCGTCGAATTGCTCTCGCGATCGGGGGCCCTCGTGGGCGAAACCCTCGCCACCCTCGTCAATGCGTTCAACCCATCAGTTGTTGTTGTTGGGGGCGGGGTCGCACAGGCGGGCGAGATCCTTATCGCGGCGATGCGCGAGGCTCTCTACAGACGCTCGCGCTCGCTGGCCACGCAAGACCTCCACATCGTGCGATCGGAGATGGGAAAGACGGCCACGATCGTGGGCGCTGCCCTCGCCGTTGTCGACGAACTATTCGCACCCGAACACCTCCGCGCCTGGGTCGACCAAGGCGCGCCAGCGCCACCGGCAGAGGCAGGTGAAGCCCCTCGTCCGGCACGCCGACGCGCGAACTCGTCCAGCAGGGGACCCGCAGAGACGGGCGTACGCAGGTCTACCCGGAGGTCGCGACAAGCGGAGGTGAACCCCAACGGCCTGCATCGCGAGGGTTCGCCGCCGCCGAAGCCAGTGGCGGTGACCACACCGCGTGCATCGGATGGATGACGGGCAAAGGCACAATGCGCGAGTTGCGGCGCAGAGCACGCGGACGGGAATGCCCGGCACGAGCACCGCGGAAAACCCGCACCGCGCGGCCGACAATCGGGCCCGCTTCCAGCGGCGCGGCCGGCCATGAATGAGCCATCGCCGGAGGAGGAAATGTCGGGACAAGCGACCGGCTCCATCAACCGATTGACAACCGTGGCGGGGCTCGGCCCCCACGGTGAGTATCCAGCACCCGTGGACGAACTCCAGATTCCTGAGGTCAAGGCAGCACGAGCGCGCGACGCGCACTATCGAGTCGCAGTGATGGTCCACTCCATACGGAGCGACTGGTCGAAGCTGCAGGTGTCAGGCATCATCACGACACTCGAAACATACGGCGCTACCGTCTCTGATGTCGTGGATTGCGACTTCGTACCCGAGCGCCAAGCCGCGGCGCTCGGGTCGCTCATCGCGAGAAGACCGGACGCCATCATCAGCATCCCGGTCCACAACGCCCTCACCGCGGACGCGCATCGGAAGGTCTCCGAGGCTGGGATCCAGCTTGTGCTCATGGACAACGTGCCGTTCGGGCTCCTACCCCGCACACACTATGTGAGCGTTGTCTCGGCTGACAACTTCGGAAACGGGCAGGTCGCGGCAGAAGTCCTGTCTGGTTACGTGCCGGGGGCGGGGGTTGTAGGCGTCATCGGGTTTGGCGTGGATTACTTCGTGACGAACGAGCGCGAGATCGCATTCCGCAAGTGGATGCGTGAGCGTCGACCGGATGTGACGCTGCGTCACGCCGAGTTTCTCGAACCAGCACAAGCGGGGAACGTCGCAATCGAGTTCGTCTCGGCAAACCCAGATGTGTCTGCCTTGTTTGTGGTTTGGGACGAGCCAGCAATGCAGGTTTCCAGGACATTGCGTTCGATCGGGCGCGAAATTCCGATCTCCACCGTGGATCTCGGGAACGACGTTGCCATCGAGCTCGCACGTGGTGGGCTCATCAAGGGCCTCGGCGCTCAGCAGCCATACGATCAGGGCGTTGCAGAGGCGATGGTCACGATCATGTCACTGGTGAACGAGGAGCCACCGCCGTGGGTCGCGCTGCCCGCCTTGTCGGTGACTCGCCGGAACGTGCTGGAGGCATTTGAGGCAGTCTGGCACGAGCCGGCGCCCCCAGAACTGAGGAGCGCCCAGCGCGCTCCTCAGTAATCCGTCGCTGCTCAACGTGAACGGCACGCGTAGAGAACCGGCGGCTCGCGGTCCAGGAGCGCGACGCATCCAATCTGCTTCGTCGGCCACCTCTGCTGTTACACCAAGTGTGGGGCCTCCACCCTGCGAGGCTCGCGCAGCGCGCGGAAGCTGCCGGTTGGGAACCTGCGCCGCACGAATCCGGGGAACAAGGGGGAATGGCTGGCGCGGAAGGATTCGAACCTTCAATCCCCTGATCCAGAGTCAGGTGCCTTACCGTTGGGCCACGCGCCAGCGCCAGGCTGACATCCTAGCAGAGGGTCGGTCGCAGGCGCGCGGCTCTGCTCGCCCGTCGGGCCGGAGTAGATGGGATCGAGCCCGGTCTTCCGACCGGGCTCGTCTTCCCCGGACGATCGGAGGCGGAAGTCATCCACCGCTGGTTTCGGGCTGACAGTTCACTCCACAGGCGCGATCGTGCCGGTCACCGTGTAGTCGGCGGCCCCCGGCGGGCTCACGAGGTTCACGCGGTACTCGAGGCCCGTGAAGGACCCGGAGCCGATGAACGACCCCGCGATCGTCACGTTCGTTTCGGTGTCGAGGCTGCCGCTCCACACGCCCGTCCATGTGCCGCCGGAGTTCGTGATCTCTGCGGTGCCCCACCACGAGGCGCTGCCATCGGGCTGCGTGTCGGAGTTGAAGGAGCGGGTGCTGTCGCCGGCCACGCGCGAGTCGGACATCGACTCGGTGCAGGACACGAATCCGTTGCGTTCCTGTGTCACTCCGTTCACCAGCTCAGTCGAGCCCGACGTACCCGGCTGGACGCTACCGCAGGCTTCCGTGCCGCTCACCGCGAGGTTCGTGGTGAGCGGCGTGACTGCCTCGAACGACGCGACGGGCTCGATCACGCCGGACAATTCGTAGTCGCTCGACGAACCGCTCGCGTTGCCGGTCTGCGTGAAGCGGTACTGGAGCCCTTCGTACGCGCCGCTGCCCTCGAGCAGGGCGGCCATCCGGTGGATCGCGTAGCCCTTCTCGACCAGCCCGGTCCAGGCGCCCGACCAGTTCCCGTCAGGCCCGGCGATCGATGCCGTGCCCCACATGTCGGCGCTCCTGTCGGGACGGATGTCGATGCTCGTGCGGACGGCCATGTCGCCGACAACGCGTGAGTCGGAGGCGCCAGTCCGGCACGCCAGCACGAGCCCACGAATCTCCTCGATATCACCGTCGATCGTGTCGGACCCGTTGGCCTCGACGCTGCACGAGCTTGCGCCCGTGACGGGGACAGCTGTCGGCGTGAGAGTGGAGGTTGGGGCGGGTGCCGGGATCCCGCCCGGCGCGGGCGTGGTGCCGCCTCCGCGGAGGAGGGTGGCCCCGAGGGCGATCGCCGCAACCACGACGACGGCGGCCAGGCCGATCGCGAACGCGCGGCCGACGTTGTTGGAATGGCGTGGCGTCACGGGCGCCACGTGCATGCTGTCCATTGCGCTCCTCCAGAAGGCGGAGCGGAGGAGGCGCCGCTGTGGGTGCGTCCGGGCATGCTCGATCGCGGCGGACACGACGTGGTCGGGGGCCTCGAACGGGCCCGCTTCAAGGAATTCGGCCAGTCGCAGCTCGAAATCGTCCTCTCGGTTCATGCTGGGCGCCTCCAGGCGACGACGCCCCTCGCGTCCGCCTCGTACGCGGCACGGAGACTCCGGACCGCGTAGTGCAGTCGGGAGCCGGCCGTCCCGACCGGGATGCCGAGTGTCTCAGCGATCTCGGTGACGGGCAGGCCGACGAAGTAGTGGAGGACGAGGACCGCCCGATGCTCGGGCGTCAGTCGCCGGAAGCTCCGCTCGAGCTCGTCCCTGTCGGACAGCTGGGATGACCGGTCGTTGCCGACGGGCCCATCGGCGACATCGATCTCCCGGACCCTCGCGGTCCACCGTCGGGCGCGGTTCGCCTCGCGGTAACCGGCCCGACAGACGAGCCGATACATCCACGCCTCGAACCGTCCCGGGTCACGGAGACCCGGAAGATCCTGCCAGGCATCCACGAGCGCCTGCTGCAGAGCATCCTCGGCGCGGTCGGCATCCCGCAGGATGCGAAACGCGACCGCGTAGAGCCGGTCGGCGACGAGATGCACCAGGGCCGCGAAGGCCTCCTGGTCCCCCCGCTGCGCCCGCTCCACGAGCTCGCGGTCCACCGTGCCGCTCCCTTCGAGCGCGTCGTCCGGACGCGCTCATCCTCATGGGTTGCGCAAGGGCACGGATCATTCAAAAGCGTTCGGTCGCGAGATGGAAGTGCCGTTGGTCGGTCAGCCGTTCTGCCGGCCCTGCGCCTGCAGCTTCGCCCAGGTGTCCCGCAGCGTGAGCGTGCGGTTGAAGACGAGGCGACCCGGCCCGGAATCCGGGTCCGGGCAGAAGTAACCCAGGCGCTCGAACTGCACCGTCTCGCCCACCGGCGCATCGACCAGGCCAGGTTCGACCAGGCAGCCCTGAAGGACCTCCTCGGAGCGGGGGTTCAGGTCGGCGAAGAGGTCCCTGCCGTCGGCTCCCGGGTCCGGGTGTGTGAACAGGTAGTCGTAGAGGCGCACCTCGGCCGGAACGGCGTGGCGCGCCGAGAGCCAGTGGAGCGTGGCCTTCGGCCGGCGGCCGTCGGGCGACGCGCCGCCTCGCGTGGCCGGGTCGTACGTGCAGCGAAGCTCCGCGATGTCGCCCGCCGCGTCCCTCACGGCCTCGCGGCAGGTGATGAAGTACGCGGACCGCAGGCGCACCTCGCGCCCGGGAGCCAGGCGGAAGAACTTCGCCGGCGGATCCTCCATGAAGTCGTCCCGCTCGATCCACAGCTCGCGCGCGAAGGGCACCTTGCGCGCCCCGGCCGACGGGTCCTCGGGGTTGTTGGGGACCTCCATCTCCTCGACCTGGTCCGCGGGGTAGTTCTCGATGACGACCTTGAGCGGGCGGAGGACAGCGAAGCGGCGGAGGGCCGTCCGGTTGAGGACCGTGCGCACCGCGTACTCGAGCATGCCGATCTCGACGATGCTGTCGCTCTTCGCCACGCCGATCATGGTGGCGAACTCGCGGATCCCCTCGGCCGGGAAACCGCGACGGCGCAGTCCGGAGACCGTGGGCATCCGCGGGTCGTCCCAGCCGCGGACGTGCCCCTCCGTGACGAGCCGGAGCAGCACACGCTTGGAGAGCACCGTATACGTCAGGTTGAGTCGCGCGAACTCGTACTGGTGCGGGCGCGACGGCACCGGCAAGTTGTCGATGAGCCAGTCGTAGAGCGGGCGGTGGATCTCGAACTCCAGCGTGCAGATCGAGTGGGTGATGCCCTCGATCGCATCGGACTGGCCGTGGGCCATGTCGTACGTGGGGTAGATGCACCACCGGTCGCCGGTCCGCGGGTGCGCGGCGTGGACGATCCGATACAGCACGGGGTCGCGCAGGTTGACGTTCGGCGACGTCATGTCGATCTTCGCCCGCAGGACCCGCGCGCCGTCGGGAAACTCCCCCTGCCGCATCCGTTCGAAGAGATCCAGGCTCTCCGCGGCCGTCCGATCGCGCCACGGGCTGTTCCGTCCCGGCTCGGTGAGGGTGCCGCGGTACGCGCGGATCTCGTCCGCCGAAAGATCGTCGACGTACGCCTTGCCAGCCTTGATCAGCTCGACCGCCCACGCGTACAGCCGCTCGAAGTAGTCGGATGCGAAGTAGAGGTGCTCGCCCCAGTCGAACCCCAGCCAGCGCACGTCCGCCTGGATCGCGTCGATGTACTCCTGCTCCTCTTTCGCGGGATTGGTGTCGTCGAAACGCAGGTGGCAACGGCCGCCGAACTCCCGGGCGATACCGAAATTCAGGCAGATCGACTTCGCATGGCCGATGTGCAGGTAGCCGTTTGGCTCGGGCGGGAAGCGGGTGACGATGGTCCCGTGGCGGCCCTCCCGCAGATCGGTGGCCACGATCTCGCGGATGAAGTCGGTGCGTTCGGCTGAATTGGGTGTCTGGGTGGTCACGTGGCAGCGGCTCCCGTCTGGCGGCACGTGGAGCGCGGCTCCTGGCGACGCGCGGCCTTGTGCGAGGGATGGCCCCGGGATCATAGCGCAGGGCCTGAGCGCGCCGGCGGGCGCGATCGTGGTCGACGGGCCATCTGGCACTTCAGCGAACGCGGGCCGGAGCGATAGGGTCTCGTCCTCCGGCGTGCCGGACGCGAGGGCGGGACGAGCTCGGGAGGGTGCAGCGGTGCGCGATACGCGCGGCACGGCGTGGCTGGCCGCTGACAGGCTGTTCGTCCGCGGACGGCAGGAACGCGGCCCCGAAGCAGCGGACGGCGCCTCGTCGGAAGGAGGGCTCCTCGCCAGGCCGGGAATCCGCCCCGTTCACCGCGACAGCCTGTCCACGCTGCAGCGCGGTCTCAGGGTCCTCGAGTACGTGTCGCAGAACGAAGGGACCTATCCCAAGCAGGTCGCCGCCGGCCTGGGCCTGAACCTTGGAACCACGTACCACCTGGTGAACACGCTCCTTGACGAGGGGTACCTCCTCCGCACCTGGCTCGGCGGACTGGTGCTGGGAGAAGGGATCGCCACGCTCGTCGGCCGAGTCGACCACCGCCCGGATCCCTATCCCGAGCTGCACGCGCTGCTGGCCGAGCTGGCCGAACGGAGCGGCGGAGTAGCCGTGCTGGGTCGGCTGGTCGGCCGCCAGGCGGAGATCGTCGCCGTGGCCGACGCGCCGGGAGCCGAGCACGGCGGGCACCTGCTCCCGGGATCGCGCGGGCCGACCCACACGATGGCGCTCGGCAAGGCGCTGCTCTCCGCGCTGGACACGGAGACGGTGATGGCGATCATGCGATCGTGGTCGCTCCCCGCGCTGACGGAACGCACGGTGACCGACCCGGAGCGCCTGATCGACCAGGTCGAGTGGGCGAGCCGCCGCGGCTTCGCGGTCGACGTCGAGGAGGGCGAGGAAGGACTGTGCTGCCTTTCGGCGCCCATCGCCGGTCCGCCGACTCGCCCCTCTGGTGCCATCGCGGTGGCCGTCACGCCCGACCGATATCGGGCGCAGGGTGCGCGCCTTGCGGAGCTGGTGGTGAGCGCCGCCCGGCGGTCGTCGCTGGTGCTGCGTGAGCCGGGGCCGCCGTTTCGCAGCATCTGAAATACGTCTGGGCGCTGCGGCGCGCGGCTCGCAGAATGCACCCGAGTCGCCCCGCTGGCCCGCACGTCTGACGACGCGACGCGGCGGACATCGGCCGGGGCGCGCGATGTGACCTGCGGCTCTTGACGTGTCGAGGCCGCCGCAGGATACAGGTCCCCGCGGGGGAGGCACCACGCGGGCGGGGCGCAGGCCTGGAGACGGAGCGAGGATGGAACGAGGCCGGCGGGCGCGCCTGGGGGTGGTGCTGCCGTACCCGAGAACCGATTTCGAGCGCTCGACCTGCGCGCAGCGTCCCGAAGGAGGTGCTGTGCGGCAGGACACCTGACTTGCTGACACCTGCGTCCGTATCTCCACGTCAACCCAACCGGAGGTGCCGGCATCCACTGCCGGCCGGAGGAGAGGTACGTGAAAGAGAGCTGGCTGGGCAAGTACATCGGAGAAGCGATCGGTGTCTTCATCATCGTCTTCTTCGGATGCGGAATCCTTTTCGGTGCCTTCATGTGGGGAACCGTCCCGGGGCTCCTGGACGGCGGCCTCGCATGGGGTTTCGCGGTCGCTCTTGCCGTCTACGCCGGCGCATCCATGTCGGGTGCGCATTTCAACCCGGCGGTGACGCTCGGACTGGCCGTGACCAAACGATTCCCCTGGAGCCAGGTCGTCCAGTACTGGATCTCGCAGATCATCGGCGGCTTCCTGGGTGCCGCGGCGCTCGTCTTGCTGTTTGGTGATGCGGTCAAGGCGTTTGCCGCGAAAGAGGGCATCGTCTTCGGGCAGGCCGGCAGCGAGAAGATCGCCGCGATGCTGATCCCCGTTTCGCCGCATCCCTGGCTGGTGGGCACCGGCCAGGCGGCCTGGGATCAGGTGCCGATCTGGCGTGGCTTCGCCACTGAGACACTGGCGACCGGGTTGCTGATGATCATCATCCTGATGCTGCTCGAGGCCAGGAGCGTCAATGCCCCCACGGGCTGGTTCTTCCCGCTCGCGCTGGGCGTCGGGGTCTGCATGCTGGTCTTCGTCACGGCCCCGCTGACGATGACCTCCTTGAACCCGGCACGTGACCTCGGTCCACGCATCATGACCCTGCTGTGGGGCTTCGGGTCGGTCGCCTTCCCGGGCATCAGAGACGGAGGGTCACTCCTGGTGACAGTGGGAGGACCCATCGTGGGAGGCGTGGCCGGAGCGTTGTTCTTCGACTACGTCATGAAGCCCTTCTACCCGCGACTTCCCTCGGAAGTGCCGGCAGGTGAGCACGTCCCCGCGGGACGCGAGGCGCCCGCGGCGAGCGGCCGCCGGTAGTCCGTACAGCTGCAGCGATGGGGCGGCGCCCTGTGTGCCGCCCCTGACCGCAGAAAGGAGCAATCGTGGCACCCCGCGTTTCCATTGCCCGCACGGGCGAGCTGAAGGGCAACGCGCAGTTCATGGCCGGCGAGTACGTCCGGTACGACGAGGACGTGGCGAAGATCAAGGCCGCCGTGAAGCAGGCGGTCGAGCTCGCCATCGGCAGCCTCGATACCGTCATCAAGCCCGGCGCGAAGGTCCTCGTCAAGCCGAACCTCGCGTTCCAGGCGCCGCCCACGAGCTTCGCCGTCGTCGACCCCCGCACGCTCGAGGCGGTCGTCTCGTACCTGAAGGAAGAGTCGAAGGCGGGCGAGATCGCCGTGGGCGACAACCCGTCGTTGGGCAAGCACATCGGCAAGGCCCGCTCGGCCATGGCGCAGAGCGGCCTGCAGGAAGCCTGCGAGCGCGGCGGGGCGGACCGCATCATCTACTTCGACGAGCACGAGACCGTGCACGTCAAGGTGCCCGGCGCGCGCTACCTGCACGAGGCGGACGTGTGGAAGCCCTTCCTCGACGCGGACGTCATCATCAACGTCCCCAAGATGAAGGTGCACCTGGCGAAGACCGTCACGCTCGGGCTCGCCAACTGGCAGGGCATCCTGCGCAACGACCATCCCGCCGAGGGCGGCGTCGACGGCAAGGGCCTGCACACGAACCAGCAGGGCCAGCACCGCAACGACATCGATCCCAAGGTGGTCGACGAGTACCGCATCCGCCAGGCCGACCTGGTCATCACCGATGCGGTGATCGGCATGGAGGGCCAGGGCCCGCACACCGGCACCCCGATCGAGATGGGGCTGATCCTCGCCGGCACCGACACGGTCGCCGTCGACGCGGTGACGGGCGCCTGCATGGGCTTCGAGCCGATCGAGATCCCCGCCGTGCGCATCGCGTACCACGACGGGCTGGGCGAGATGCGCCTCGACCACATCGAGGTCGTGGGCGCGCCGATCGCCGCGGTGCAGAAGCACTTCCTGCGCGCCAACGGCAACCCCGTGGGGGTGTGGCCCGGGCTCGACGTCCGCACGCAGCAGACGTGCCCCGGCTGCTTCGTCAACATCCGTGGCGCGATCGACAACTTCGCCATGCACAGCGGCTTCGACCTCGCCGAGTACAACGCGAAGCTCGACGACATCGTGTTCATCGCGGGCGGCCAGCCGGACCTCGATCCGGAGAGCGTCCGCGACAAGGTCGTGTTCCTCGTGGGCGACTGCTGGGAGTACTTCCCCTCGGCGCCCAAGATCCGCGAGGCGCTCGCCCTCGCCCGCAAGGTGATCGTCCGCGCGGGCTGCACACCGGTGTACGTCTTCGCCCAGATCAACCAGGACCTCATCGACCTGGGCACCGAAGCCGGACTCCTGGCGCACGTGTAGGGGGAGCACGATGGCCGACATCCGGATCGGCGTCCCCGATCGGGCCGTGACCGTGGTGGAGTGGCTGAAGGCGGAGGGCGACTTCGTCGCCCGCCTGGAGCCCGTGCTGCGCTACCGCGCCGGCGACGTCGAGGAGGCGCTGCGCTCCCCCGGCAGCGGGGTGCTCGCCCACATCGACGTCCCGGTCGGGGGCCAGGCCGAGCCTGGCGCCACGCTCGGACGGGTGACGATCATCGTGGGGGGCACGTAGCCATGGAACGCTCCGGGACCGCGCCGGGCCGCCTGGCCGGTCATGTCGCCCTCGTCACCGGCGCTGGCTCCGGCATCGGCCGGGGCGTCTGCCTGCGCCTGGGCGCCGACGGTGCCGCCGTGGCGGTCGCCGACGTGGTCCCGGAGACGGCCGCCGAGACCGTCGCCCTCCTCACCGAGAGGGGGGCGACGGCGCTCGCGCTCGACATGGACGTCGCCGCCGCGGCGCAGGTGGAGCGCGCCTTCGACGCCGCCTGGGCGCGCCTCGGGCGGGTCGACATCCTGGTGAACAACGCCGGCATCATGAGCTACCGCCCCTTCCTCCATCTCACCGAGGCGGAGTGGGCGCGCACGCTGGCGGTGAACGCGACGGGGGTCTTCCTCTGCGCACAGGCCGCCGCGCGGCGCCTCGTGGCGGCGGGGCTCCCCGGGCGCATCATCAACGTCGGCTCGATCACGGGCGAGGTGGCGATCGAGTTCCAGGCGCACTACGCGGCCTCGAAGGGCGCCGTGCGCATGCTCACCAAGGCGCTCGCGCTCGAGCTTGCGCCGCATGCCATCACGGTGAACCAGGTGGCGCCCGGGGTGGTCGAGACCGGCATGACGCGGGAGCTCCTGGCCGATCCACAGGTGGCCGAGGTGACGCTGCCCCTGATCCCGCTCGGGCGCGCCGCGCAGCCCGCGGACGTCGCCGCGGCAATCGCGTTCCTCGCGAGCGACGATGCCGCGTACATCACCGGGACCACACTCGTCGTCGACGGAGGGTATCTCGTCCGGTGAGCGGCGCGTCCCACTCGACA
>JBJKRK010000223.1:0-6432 GCA_046704705.1 Candidatus Limnocylindrales bacterium
CGGTCAGCAGCTCGGCGCCGGCGCCGAGAGCCACCACGCCGAGCACCCCGCCACCGGCGACCTGCCGGAACCGGCGGGGAGACCACTGTCGCTCATCCACCGGGAGGGCACGGCCGCGCGCCGTCTCGTCCATCACAAACCCCCGCGAACGCTTGGGACTCGGCGGACGCGAGCTGCCTCGCCGACTCGCCAGATCGGCTCAGCCCAGGGTCCGCACAGGACGGCCTGCTCCCGCGCACCATCCCGCCGTTCACCGTACGGGCCGATGCTGAAGGCTTCCTGAATGACGGCGGGCGCGCCATTGCATCCGCGTGTCAGTCGGCGCGAGGCACCGTGTCAGTCGGCCTGCGGCAGCCCCAGGGGCGCACGTCGGTCGGCGCGAGGCACCGTGTCAGTCGGCCTGCGGCCTCCCCGAGGGTGCACGTCAGTCGGCCTGCGGTACCTCGAACGCTTGCAGTCGGCGGATCGCCAGCAGCATCGCCGCGGCCGTCACGAGGAGCGCGAGCGCGAGCGCCGAGGTGCCCGCCAGCGTGTCGGGCGTGATCCGTCCGTTGACGCCTGCAGCGTCGGCGATTCCGAGCGCGTACTGGCGCACGCTGAGCACCCGGATCCCGGAGAAGAAGTTGGCCAGGACGCCCTCCCAGAGGATCACGTAGACGAGCCCGACGATGAGGGAACGGGACGTGACCAGGCTGAGGGCGAGGAACAGCGCGCTGTAGACGACGCCTCCGGCGAGCGTCCCGACGGCATACCCGACGACGACCTGCTCCGCGTCGGGGACGCCCCCCAGCGCCACGATGCCGGTCACCACAGCAGAGCCCGCAGCGAGAATGCCCGTCCCGGCGCAGGCGACGAACAGCTTGGCGAGCACGATCCGCCAGCGCGTCACCGGCTTCGCGAGCACGAACAGGGCCGTGCCGTCCTCGATGTCCGAACCGAACACCGCCGTGCCCAGCAGGAGCGCGACCAGCGGCAGGAGGAGCGTCACACCGAGCCCATCGAACACACTCTCGATGAACGCCCGATCGCCGCCGATCGAGCCGGTATCCGCCCCGCTCGCGCGAAAGGCGACCGCGGGGATCAGCGGAACTGCAGCGAGCAGCACGAGCAGGACGGTCCTGCGCCGACCGAGCAGCTGCCGGGCCGTCACCCGGATCATCTCGCCGATCATCGTCGCGCCGCCCGTCCGACCCGGCTCCTGCCTCCCATGGGCTCAGCGCTCCACCAGGTAGGAGAAGACACTCTCCAGGGATTCGTCGGTGGGGAGCAGCTCGAACAGCCGCACGTCCGCCGAGCGAGCGACGCCCGGGATGGCGCGCGTGAAGGCCGCATACTCCGACGTTCGCACGGTGAGCAGGCCGTCCGAGAGCGAGACCCCGAACACGGCGGGATGCCCGATCAGGATGGCGGCCAGCCTGCGGTCGTCGCTCGAGCGGATCGTGAAGGTGTGCGGCCGATCGGTCATCAACCTGCGGATGGCACGGTAGTCACCCGAGGCAGCCAGCCGGCCGGCGACGATCACCAGCACGCGCTGCGCGAGTCGTTCGACCTCCTCGAGGATGTGGGACGAGAAGAGGATCACCCGCCCCTCCCCCGCCATGCGGCGGAGCAGCTCCATCATCGACAGACGCTGCCGGGGGTCCATGCCGTTGAAGGGCTCGTCCAGGAGCAGGATCGGTGGGTCGTGGACGAGCGCCGCCGCCACCTTCGCGCGCTGGCGCATGCCCTTCGAGTACGTCCCGATCGCGCGGTGCTGGGCGTCGCCCAGATCGACGACCTCGATCGCCCGGGCTGCGGCGCGGTCGGCATCCGGGAGTCCCTGCAGCCGCGCGTTGAAGCGCACGAACTCGAACCCGGTCAGGAAGCTGTGGACGGCCTCGCGCTCCGGCACCAGTCCGACCTGACGGTACAGCGCAGGCCTGCGCCAGGCGGGAGCTCCGTTCACCAGCACCTCCCCGGCGGATGGGCGCAGGAACCCGGACATCATGTGGATGAGCGTCGACTTGCCGGCACCGTTCGGCCCGAGCAGCCCCGTCACCCCCGCGCCGAGCTCGAACGAGATGTCGTTCACGGCGACGACGTTGCCGTACCAGCGCGAGACCGAGCGGAGCTCGATCGCCGCATTCGCGCCGGTCCCCTGCTCGTTCATGCCGCGATCCGCGCGTACCGGCGCAGCAACACCACGAGGCCGACCGCCGCCCAGACGACCGCCGACGCCGCGTACAGCTCCGGAGGGAGGTTGGCCTGCGCGAGCGCCTCCTGGGACGGAGCGACGCCGAAGCTCCAGGCCGTCAGTCCCTCGACCCCTGCCGTGGGCACGAGCAGGTGCACGTAGCGGGCCAGGTCGGTCCGGTCCTGCAGGATCGCGGCCACGATTTCGAACACGCTGAGGGTGAGGTAGAAGGAGGCGAAGATCGCGGCGGTGGCGTAAGCCCGCCGCGACGTCAGGGAGGCCACGGCCAGGGCGAGCGACGACACGACCGCGGCCGCCACGATCGTGCTCAGCAGGATCGGCGGCACCTGCACCACGTTGTCGCCCAGGGCGGCCATCAGGTCGCGCGCGGCCAGGACCTTGCCCGCGAAGATCGCCGCCTGCGGCAGCACGGCGACCGCGAAGAGCGCCGTCGCGAGTGCCGCGAGCCTCGCGAGCGCGTAATCCAGCCGGTCCAGCGCCCGCGAGAAGTACAGCGACAGCACGTGGTAGCGCTGATCCCGGCCGACCAGCTCCGGCGCCTGCGCGGCCACGAACAGGATCAGGATCTGCAGCACCGTCGGCAGGTAGTTGTCGTAGCGGATCGGGCTCGTCACCACGCCGCCCGCGAGCGCCTCGAACGAGACGGCGACCACCGCTGGAACGACCGCGAGCAGCAGCAGCCCGAACGGGAGCAGCTTCGCCCGTGCCGGGCGGCCGATGCCGAAGATGGCGCGCAGGCTTTCCAGGTACAGCGCCTGAAAGGCGGCGCCGCGTCCCAGCCGGGTTCCCTCGTAGTGGCGGTAGCCGAGGTCGTAGATGCTGCCGCCGGCTGCCTCGCCGGGAGCCGTGCTGCGCCGCGCGACCTGCCCGCTCATCGGGCCACCCGTGCGCTCACCGTTGCGCCCTCATGCCGGCCCTCCCGGCGCCGCGGGCTGCTCGGGCTGCTCGGGCGCGTCGCGGAACAGGTCCTCCAGCCGGTGACGACGCTGCTCCACGCGAACGAGCGCCAGCCCGAGATCGGCAGCCAGATCCCGTACGAGGTCGTAGGGTCGCTCATCCTCGAGCGCCACGAGCACGTGATGGTCGTCCGCCCGGGCGCGCAGTCCCCGGTCGCCCAACGCGCCGGCCAGCCGGTCGGCGCCCTCTTCGACCTCCACGGCGAGAACCCCGGTCTGGCGGGTGAACGTGGCGAGCGGTGCCGCGCGCAGCAGCCGACCGGCATCGATCGCCAGCAGGTAGTCGCACACGCGCTCGATCTCGCCGAGCAGGTGCGAGGCGACGATCACCGCGATGCCGAACTCCGTCCCGGTGCGGTGCACCAGGTCGAGCATCTCGTCGCGGCCGGCGGGGTCGAGGCCGTTGGTCGGCTCGTCGAGCAGCAGCAGCCGTGGATCGTGCACCAGCGCCTGGGCGAGCTTCACGCGCTGCTTCATGCCGGTGGAGTAGCCGCCCATCGGCCGGTAGCGCTCCTCATAGAGGCCCACGTGCCGGAGCACTTCCGCGGTCCGCTCCCGCGCCGCCGCGGCGGGCAGGCCGGAGATCCTGGCCATGTGCGCCACGAACTCCGTCGCGCTCTGGTCCGGGGGCAGGCAGTCGTGCTCCGGCAGATACCCGACGAACTGGCGGATGCGCGGCCCGTTCCGGCCCACGTCCATGTCGAGAACGGTGGCGGAGCCGGACGTCGGCGCCAGCAGGCCGAGGAGGATCTTGATCAGCGTCGTCTTGCCGGCGCCGTTCGCGCCCACGAGGCCGATGATGCCGGGCTCGACCTCCAGCGTGAGCTCGTCGAGGGCGACGACCTGACCGTAGCGCCTGGTGAGCTGCTGGGTGCTGACGAGCGGCACGAGGTCCCTCCCGCCGACGTTGCCCGTCGCCTGTGCGCCGGACGCCCGACCTGGTACTGCCGGCGGGTCGGATGGGCGACCGACCGCCGGGGCGACGCGCGCCCATGATAGCGGCACGAAGGGCGGCGGCGACATGACCGTTGGCCCTCGCCGGCACATGTCCGCGGGGCCATGCTGGCAACCGGCATGGCGCGAGGCAGCCCACCCGGGCGTCGAGCGCCGCGCATGCTCTCCTGTTTGTCAGGCAGCCTGGCGCGGACTGGAGATCGAGCGCCGACGACAGCCGAGTCTGGAGCGGAGGGGTGGCGCGCGCCGGGCGGCGCGGGCGCGAGCGATGAGATGAGTCGAACCAGGCGTCTCGCGATGCTCGCCACGGCGTGTCTCATCGCCGTGCTCGCGACCGCCGGCACACCCGAGACGATCGGGCCCGCCGTCTGGCCGTCCCATGGCCCGGCTGCCTCGCCGGCGGGTCCGGCTGCCTCGCCGGCGGGTCCGGCTGCCTCGCCGCCGGCTCCGACCGCCTCCGGCGACAGCCTGCGCGGCGTCCCGATCGTGCCCGTCGTCGACTACCGATCGACCGCGCTCGCGGCGGGTTGGCGCGATGTGGACGAAGTCCTGGGCGGCACGAGCGACCGCTGGCACGCGCTCGAGCTCGTGCGCGATCAGGCCGATGCGATCCTCGCGACGCTGCACGCGGGTCGCCCCACCGTGGGTGGGCGGCTGGTTCTCGCGTCCGACGCGGACAGTCTCGCCGCCGACCTGGCAACCCACCGGGACCGGCTCGCCTTCCTTCCCGCCGACGAGGTGATGCCCGCCGTTCGGGCGATCCGCTGGGGCAGCCGGGCGCTGTTCGGCGTTGACCGCGTGTCGCCGGACGCCTGGCCTCTCACCGCACGGCTGCCGTCGGACATGGGACCGGATCCCAGCGTCGCCCCGGATACCACCTGGACCATGTTCGTGGGCGGCGATCTCGGGTTCGACCGCCAGGTCGCGCAGGTCGTGACGTATGAGGGCAAGGGCGTCGACTACCCGTTCGACGGCGGCACCGCGAGCATCGTGGGCAGTGTGTGCTGTTCGGCCTTCGGCTGGCCGGTCCCCACGATCCGGCAGACCGGCCATACGGGCGCGATGCGCGACCTGATCAGCTCGGCGGATCTGGCCCTCGCGAACATGGAGGAACCGACGCCCGACCACTTCACGTTTCATCCGAGCGGCGTGGTTTTCACGGGCAACCCGGCGCTCCTCGCCGGCGTCCGCCGCGCCGGGATCGACGTCGTCTCGCTCGCCAACAACCACGTGGGGGATGGCGGGCAGGCGGGCATCCTGCAGACGATCGCGCACCTCGACGAGAACGGCATCGCGCACGTCGGCGCAGGCAGCAACCTGGCGGAGGCGCGGCGTCCCGCGCTGCTCACCGTGGGCGGCGTGAGGGTCGCCATCCTCGCCTACGACTCGATCGCCTCGAGCTACTACGGCGCCACGGCGACGACGCCGGGCAGCGCCCCCCTGACGGAGGCGAACGTGCGGGCCGACGTGACCGCGGCGCGGAAGGCGGGCGCGCAGCTCGTGATCGTCTTTCCCCACTGGGGCGTCGAGTACACGCGGGGGCCATCGGCCTTCCAGCAGCGGCTCGCCCACGTGGCGATCGACGCGGGCGCCGACCTGGTGATCGGCAACCACCCCCACTGGGTCCAGGCGATGGAGGTGTACCGGGGCCATCCCATCTGGTACGCGCTGGGCAACTTCACGTTCGACCAGACCTGGTCGGAGCCGACGCTCGAGGGGATCACGCTCGAGCTGACCTTCCGCGGCAGCCGCCTCGTGCAGGCGTGGATGCACCCGCACATCCTGGTCGAGGGCGTGCAGCCGAACCTGCTCGACCCCGCCGGGGACGGCGCGCGCGTGCTCGATCCCCTGTATGAAGCCTCGGCGGCGCTCCTGCCCTGGTAGCCGCGGCCCGCTATGGGGCGGGAGACCCGGACGGTGACGGCGGAGGCGTCGACGGCGCGGACGACCCGCCCTCCAGCGCGCCGAGCGCGTTGAGCGCCGCCTGGACCTGCTGCATCTCCTGGCCGTAGGTCACGAAGTCGCCGCGCGCCTGGGCAGCCTTGGCCGCGGCGAAGTGCTCGTTGGCGTACTGGACCAGGCCGGCGACATCGGTTGGCAACCCGGCCGCGAGGCTCGGCGCCGGCGTTGGGGCGAGCGACGGACTCGGGCCGGGCGTCGCGCCCGGCGATCCGCTCCCCTGCGTCGCGCCAGAGCCGGGACCGCTGGCGGTGGAGCCGCTGCCCGTGCCGACGCCGCTCACCACCGCCTGGAGGGCCTGCTCGAGCGTGTCGCCCCAGGCGATCGTCTGCGACGAGGCGACGACGACCTTGGTGAGCTGGGGGAAGG
>JBJKRK010000224.1:0-4502 GCA_046704705.1 Candidatus Limnocylindrales bacterium
CGGCCGCAGCGGCGGGCGGCCGCTCGGCGGATGGCGAGGACGGCGCCCCGACCTCGAACTCCCGCATCGCGCGCCGCACGGCGTCGCTCGGCGGCTCCAGATCCGGGCGCACGCCCGGCGCCGCAACCGTCTCATCGGGACGGGCGAGGGCCCGCGCCACCGCCTCCGCCGCAGCAGCGCGGGCCTTCTTGAGGTCCACCGGAGCGACCGTGACGCCAGGAATGTCGATGTCGTCCGAGACGGGCTTCAGGGCGGCGCCGCAGTGCGGACACGTGTCGAGGTCGCTGGACTCGAGGGGTCCATTGCACCACATGCAGACGGTCCGAAGCGGTCGGAGGCTGCCGAACTCTCCCAGCTCCGCGGCGATCGACGGGTCGAACGCGCGCGCCGGCAAGGGCTGACCGAGATCGTCGAACACTGGCTCGACATTGCGTTCGCCGGGCGCGGGTCCATCCGACGCCTCACCCGGACCCTCTGGCAGACCCCCTGGCGGCGACGCCTCGTCATCCTGCATGGGCGGCACGATACTCCCCTCCTGCCGGCCGGGAAACCGGCCAACACTCCTACTCCGTCATTCCCACTCGATGGTCGCAGGGGGCTTGCTGCTGATGTCGTACACGACCCGGTTGACGCCGGGGACCTCGTTCACGATGCGCGAGCTGATCCGGCCCAGGACATCGTAGGGCAGCTTTGCCCAGTCGGCGGTCATGCCGTCCTCACTGGTCACCGCCCGGATCGCCACCACGTTCGCGTACGTTCGACCGTCGCCCATGACGCCCACGCTCCGCACCGGCGTCAAGATCGCGAAGCTCTGCCAGACCGCGCGGTACAGGCCGGCCGCCTTGATCTCGTCGATGACCACCCAGTCGGCTTCACGGAGCGTGTCCAACCGCTCGGGCGTCACCTCGCCGATGATCCGAATGGCGAGGCCAGGCCCGGGAAACGGCTGGCGTTGCACCATGGCCTCGGGGAGCCCGAGCGCCAGACCCACCCGGCGCACCTCGTCCTTGAACAGGTAGCGGAGCGGCTCGATGAGCTCGAACCGCAGGTCGGAGGGCAGGCCTCCCACATTGTGGTGGGTCTTGATCTTCTGCGCGGCCTTCGTCTCCGGCGCGGTCGACTCGATCACGTCGGGATACAGCGTCCCCTGCGTCAGGAAGTCGATCCGACCGAGTCTCGCAGCCTCTTCTTCGAAGACGCGGATGAATTCGTCTCCGATGATGCGGCGTTTCTGCTCCGGGTCGATCACGCCGGCCAGCCGGCGCAGGAAGCGCTCGCGAGCGTCGACCATGATGAGGCGCATGCCCAGGTTCGCCTCGAAGGTCTGGCGCAGCAGCTCGGATTCCTTCTTTCGCATCAACCCGTGGTCGACATAGATGCAGGTGAGCCGTTCGCCGACGGCACGGTGGACGAGCGTCGCCGCGACGGCCGAATCGACCCCACCCGACAGCGCGCAGATCACCCGCCCCTCCGACCCGCTGGCGCGGGCGTGCGCATCCACCCGGGATCGGATCTCCACCACCGTCGACTCGATGAAGTTCGCCGCGGTCCAGGTGGGACGAGCACCTGCAATCCCCAGCGCGAAGTTGCGCAGGATGTCGCGGCCGGCGGGTGTGTGCACGACCTCCGGATGGAACTGGATTCCGTACAGCCGGCGGCGCGGATCGGCCATGCCGGCGATCGGGGTCGAGTCGGTCTGCGCGGTCGGAACGAAGCCCGGGGGGAGCTGTGCGATCGAGTCGCCGTGGCTCATCCAGACCGGCTGCTCCCGCGGCGTTCCGCCGAACAGGCGCGCTTCCTCCGGGAGTTCCGGATCCTCCACCACCGTGATCGCCGCGGGGCCGTACTCGCGGCGCGTGGCCGCCAGCACATCCCCGCCAAGGGCACGCGCCATCAGCTGCAGGCCGTAGCAGATCCCCAGGATCGGGACGCGCGCGCTCCACAGTTCCGGGGCTGGCTGCGGCGCGCCCTCGTCGTACACGCTGCTCGGGCCGCCCGACAGGATGATGCCGCGCGGTCGGCGCCGTTCGATCTCGTGCCACGGCGTGTCGAACGGCAGCAGCTCCGAGTAGACGTTCAGCTCGCGGATCCGGCGGGCGATGAGCTGCGCGTACTGGCTGCCGAAATCGAGTACCACGATGGTGTCGGGCTCGCTCGAGGTCGGCTCGCCGCGGGGGGCACCTCCTCCGGGCCGGTCGATCGCCGGCCGATCCGGCGGCGGGGCGTTGAGCGCGGTCTCCAGGTAGGCCTCGACTTCGGCGTCGTCGGGCGCGAGCACGCGGTGACCGGCGTTGGCGGCCTCGCCGTGGACCGTCTTGCCCCGCTGCGCCAGCGGCCCGCGCTGGCGCTCCTCCGGTCCGGCCGTGCCGGCCGGCCGTGCTGCGTCCCCCTCCACATCCGTCACGACGTGCCCTCCGCTGCCGCGGTCCGGGCGGCGCTCAGCGCGTCCGAGCCTGCCAGCTCTTGCCCTCCGTGGCCACCGCCGGCGCGTACACCATCTCGACCTGCCGCATCGCCCGGATGTCACGGGCGCCGAGTGCCGCCATCGACTGGCGCAGGGCGCCGATCAAGTTCTCGCTGCCGTCGGTGACGCGGGCCGGGCCGAACAGGATCCGCTCCAGCGTGCCCGTGGTGCCGACCGCGATCCGCGTCCCACGCGGCAGGGTGGGAGATGGCGCGGCCATGCCCCAGTTCGTCCCGCGTCCCGGCGCTTCCTCCGCCCGAGCGAGGGGCGACCCGAGCATCACCAGGTCGGCGCCCGCGGCAATGGCCTTGGCGATCTCTCCGCCCCGACGCATCCCGCCATCCGCCACGACAGGAACGTACCGCCCGGTCTCGTCGAAGTACGTGTCGCGGGCGGCCGCGACGTCGCTCACCGCGGTCACCTGCGGCACTCCGATACCGAGCACCTCGCGAGTCGTGCACGCGGCTCCCGGGCCGACCCCGACGAAGATCGCCGCGATCCCCTGGTCCATCAGCTGGTACGCGGCCTCGAAGCTCGTCGTGTTGCCCGCAGCGACGGGGATCGGCATGAAGCGGCAGAAGTCGGCGAGCTCGAGCGGCTCGTAGCCGCTGGCGAGGTGGCGCGCCGAGGAGACCTGCGACTGGACCAGGAACACGTCCGCGCCGTGCTCCGCGCAGAACGGGCCGAAGCGGCGTGCCGCGGCCGGTGTGGCCGCCACGGCGACCTTCGACCCGACGGCATGGATCTCCGCCATGCGGCGGGCGACGAGCGCCTCCTGGATCGGCGCGGCATACGCCTCGGCGAGCAGGTCGCGGATTTCCGATTCGGGGGCGGCGGCGATCCGCGCCAGGACCGCGTCCGGATCCTCGTAGCGCGCCTGCACACCCTCGAGGTTCAGGACCGCGAGCCCGCCGAGACGCGCGAGCTCGCCCGCCACGCGCACGTCGACCACGGCATCCATCGCGGCGGCGAGCACGGGAATGTCGAGGTGGATGCCGGCGAACTCGACCGAGGTGTCCACGTCGGCCGGCTCGACCGTGGCGGGGCCCGGCGCGAGCGAGACGTCGTCGAAGCCATACGTTGGACGCAGGCTGTCGACCTTGCTGGGGCGGCGCCGGGGCGGCGCTGTCGAGCGGACCGGGACGGTCGGGGAGACGGTCTGGGTGGAATCCGGCGACACGGGCGATTGCTCCTCCGGTGGCGTCGAGGTTTCGGGCAGTATACCGGCCCACCCCGGGGCGACGGAATGGGCGCTCGGCGCGAGGGCATCGCAATGGCATGGGCTCGCCGTGCAATGGCCCCGCCTCGGCTCGCTGCGCGAGGGCCTCGCAAGGGCATGGGCTCGCGGCGCGCCCGGCATGGGCTCGCGGCGCGCCCGGCATGGCACCGGATGCCGCAGACTAGAACGCATGGACGCCACGTCTGCACCGACCAACGAGGACAACCTCGTCACGCTCCTGGAGATCGCCGACGCTGCCGAGCGCCTCGCCGGGGTGGCGTTGCGCACGCCACTCCTGCCGTTCGGCGAGTCCGGCAGCGCTGCCCCCGGCGGCGGGCTGCGTGCCTGGCTCAAGCCCGAATCACTCCAGCCGATCGGCGCCTTCAAGCTGCGCGGCGCGTACAACGCGATCGCGACACTTGCCCCCGAGCAGCGCGCTGCCGGCGTCATCACGCATTCGTCGGGCAACCACGCACAGGGCGTCGCGCGCGCCGCACGCCTGTTGGGCGTCAGGGCGACCATCGTCATGCCTGCCGACGCTCCGGCGGTGAAGGTGGCCCGGGTACGCGCCGACGGCGCCGAGATCGTCACCGTGGGACCTTCGTCGGACGAGCGCCTGGAGGTCGCGCACCGACTGGCCGAAGAGCGCGGCCTGACCCTCGTCGCGCCATATGACGACCCGGCGGTCATCGCGGGGCAGGGCACCTGCGGTCTGGAGATCGTCGAGCAGGTCGCGGAGCTGGAGGAGGTCGATCCATCGGGGGCGGTCCCAACGAGTCACGTCGAAGCCCCACGGCGCGCCGAGACCACCGGTCAGGC
>JBJKRK010000225.1:0-5118 GCA_046704705.1 Candidatus Limnocylindrales bacterium
ACCCGCCGCCCACGTGCCACCGCACGCTTGGTGTCGCGCGGGGGGTTGCCCCGCCGCGCCCGACGGATCCGGTCGGACCTCAGCTCGATGTCGTGAGGTCGTGCAGCGAGGCGACCAGTCGATCGACCTCGGCCGCCGTGTTGTAGTGCGCCAACCCCACGCGAAGCATGCCGCCGGAGCGATCCAGGCCCAGCGCGCGGATCAGCTCGTACGCGTAGTAGTCGCCGTCCCAGGTCGAGATCGCCCGCGCACCGAGGTACTCGGCGATCGAGCGCGGGTCGTGACCGTCGAGCGTGAAGGCCACGGTGGGGCAGCGCTCGTCGATGCGCTCGGGGTCGAGGATGCCGCGGATGTGGAGGCCCGGCACGCCGGCGAGGTCGCTGATCAGGCGGGGCGTGAGGTGCCGCTCGTACGCGCGGATCGCGCCCATCGCGGCACGGAGACGCTCCCGCCGTCCTGATGGCGTGCCAGGCTGGCCGGTGGCACCCCCCTGGCTGGCGCCGACCCACTCGAGGTAGCGGAACGTGCCGAGTAGTCCTGCCTGTGCCTCATGGGCCTGCGTCCCCGTCTCGAAGCGCGAGGGGAGCGTGTCGTCGGCGGGCCTGACCTTGTACGGGGCGAGCGATTCCAGCAGCTCCCGGCGACCCCAGACCAGCCCCATGTGCGGGCCGAAGAACTTGTACGGCGAGCAGACGAGGAAGTCGCAACCGAGCTCGGCGACGTCGATCGGCAGGTGGGGTGCGCCGTGGACGGCATCGACCCACAGCAACGCACCCGCGGCGTGCGCGAGATCGGCGATATGCCGGATCGGGTTGACCGTGCCGACGGCGTTCGAGGCCAGTCCGACGGCCACGAGCCGCGTCCGGGGGCCGAGCGCGGCGGTCAGGCTCTCGAGGTCGAGCGTGCAGTCCTCGAGCCGCACGTCCACCCAGCGGATGACGATGCCACGCTCTTCCTGGAGGGCGAGCCACGGCGCGACGTTCGCATCGTGGTCCAGATGGGTCACGACGATCTCGTCTCCCGCCTGGAGGCTCCGGCCGAGGGCCCGGCTGAAGGAGAAGGTGAGGCTCGTCGCGTTCGCGCCGAAGGTGATCTCCGTGCCCGCACCCGCGCCGAGGAAGTCGGCGGCGGCGTCGTGCGCCTCCTCGAGCAGCGCGTCGTTCTCGCGGCTGGCGGCAAACGCCCCGTGCGTGTTCGCGTTGCGCTCCGTGAGGTACTCGCGCATCGCATCGAGACACTCCTCGGGCACCTGGGTCCCGCCCGGCCCGTCGAGATACACGACGGGGGTGTCCCCGACGCGTCGCGACAGGGAGGGAAAGTGCCGTCGGACGGCATCGACGTCGAACACTCTCGCGGGAGCAGGGTCGGTCGCACGCATGTGTCGCAGTCTAGCCAGGGCCACCTGCGCTGTGGCCGCCGTGCCGACCGGCGGGGCGCGAGAGGCGCACGGGGCCCGAGACCCGTCCGGGGGCCGGGATGTGCGGTCGGGCAGGCCGAGATGCGGAACCCCGGCCAAGATGCGGAATCCAGGCGGAGATGCGGAACCCCGGCCAAGATGCGGAACCCAGGCGGAGATGCGGAACCCCGGCCGAGATGCGCGGCCGCGAGCGCTGGGGTATGCGCCCCGGCCATGATGGGGTGCACGTCCCGGAAGGGGTGGGATGCGGGGCGGCGGGTGAGTACAATGCCGCCAACCGCGAGGGGAACCGCGATGCCGTTCAACATCTTCAAGCGTGCGGAGCAACCGGCAGCCACGGCTGCGGCCGGTCGTGACGAGGCGGCGGTCAGCACCGCGGAAGGCATCGAGTTCGAGGCGTACTCGGAGGACTGGCAGCTCACCGGGCGGATCACCGCCTCGGGCCGGCTGTCGGATGTCCTCAACCGGCGTGAGCCGATCTCCATCGCAGGGATGCGCTGGGCTCCGCTCGACGGCTCGGAGCCGTACACCGACGCACCCGGACTCCAACAGGTCGACCCATACGACCTGATCGTGGTGCTCACCGGGCCCGAGAGCCTGCCCGAGCTCGATGCCCAGCACCGCGCAGCGCTGCGGGTCCACAAGGTCACGTACGACGTGCTGCTGAACCTGGGACCTGTCCGCGTCTTCGGGACGATCTACCTGCATCCCGGGTCGGAGCCCCAGCAGTTGCTGGATCGATACACCGAGCTGTTCGTCCCGGTCACCCGGGCCGTGGCGTTTCAGGGCGACCGCCGCCTCACGCGGGACGTGAAGGACGTGGTGCTGGTCAACCGGAGCTACCTGCGCGGGCTCGAGCAGGTGGAGCGGGTGGCGGACGACGAGTTCCTGCGGCCGGGCGCGGAGCGCGCGACGGACGACGCGCCGGCCGATGCGGGCGGCGACGAAGACCCGAGCGAGTCCAGAGCCGGCGGGCCGGGAGCGGCCGAGGCAGCTTCCAGCGCCGAGGGCACGCCCGAGGCCTGACGCGGGCGCGCCCTGCGGGGCCCCGCGCAGGAAGATCGGACGAGATGCTAGGGTTCGAGGGACCTACGCGTCGTTCGACGGATCGTGGGCCGAGACGCTCAGGCGCCCGTCAGCTTCCTTGATGATCCGGGCGGCGAACCCGGGCAGCGCCGGCACTGTGTCACGCAGCTGGACGGCCGGGTCGTGCGTGACGCGGAAGATGAATTCGCCGTCCGGGCTCGAGCTGACGCCGACGCTCTCGACGCCGGGGATACGGGCGAGGTGCCGCTTGAACGAGGCGATGCCGGCCACGCTCACGAGGCCGACCACCGCCACGATGGAGTTGACGGACGGAGTGCCAGACTCCTGCCCGTCGGGCGCCGGCCGGATCTCGCCGGCATGCGGCAGCGCGCTCATGAGCTGTGCCAGCCGGGCGGCCGGTGCGTCGCCCATGTCACCCCCGTCCGGGCCGGACGCGCCTTCGGTGTCGACTTCGGCGGCGGCCTCCAAGGTCGCCTGCTGCTCCGCATCCGCGGCTGAGGAGACAACGCTCCCGTCGCCCGCCGTCGCCGTCACCTGCGACTCCTGGTCGCCGGCAGGTGCAGCGGTCGCTTCCTCCGGGGCGGTTTCGGTGGTGTCGCCCTCGGTGTCGGCCACGGCCTCGGGCGCCGATTCGGGTTCGGCAACACCGGCAGTCATGTCGGTCTCGGCCGCCTCGGCGACCGGCGAGCTGCCGTCCTCGGGGGCCATGCGCTGTGTGTCTCCGCTCGTCTCCGCCGCGGCTTCCGCGCCCCCGCTCGTCTCCGGGCCCGGCGCGGACGCAGCTGTGGGCTCGACGTCGGTGGCGTGCTCGGCCTCAGCGTGGTCGGCGTCCGAGCGTTTCGCGTCGAACTGAGGCGGGTCCGGCATCTGCTCGGCCAGCATCGCCAGGTGCGTGGGGTCGGTGGCCTCGGACAGGCTGGCGAAGAACCGCTCCATCTCCTGCTCGAAGGCCGCGACGCGCTGCTGCACCTGGTCGATCTCGGCCTCGATCCGCGCGGCATGGCGCTCGAGGTCCGCCGCGAGCTCCTCCTTGCGCTCGGCGATGCGGCGCTCGGTCTCCTCGCGAATGCGCGCCATTTCCGCCTTCGACCAGTCGCGCGTGCCGGCGTTGTCCTCGTCGGCGCTGCGCTTCAGCGCCTCCGCCTGATCGGCCGACCTCGCGTGGATCGCCTCGACGTGGGATTTCGCGTCCGCGTGCGCCTGCTCGATGGCGGCGGCGCGTGCCTCCTGGGCGGCGGCGAGCATTGCCCGCACGAGCTCACCCAGGAAGCGCGAAGGCTTGTGCGTCGCGCCTGCCTGGATGGGGTGGGGGGCGGCCTGCGCCTTCGACGCGCCCACGGGCAGGGGATCGTCGGGTGCGGCCTGCGTCGTCGCGGGGTCCGCCGTCTCGTTCGAGCCGGCCTCTCCTGCCGGTGGCTCGAACGTCGGGGCCGCGACCTCCTCGGGGTCGGTCCCGGTGTCACTGTCCGCCGCCTGGGCGGGCCGTACCCACGGGAACCGCACCCCGGTGTGCTGTTCGGTCGAAGCCATCACGTGGGCCCTCGATGTGTGGAGAAGACGGGTTGGCTGACCTGCAT
This sequence comes from Candidatus Limnocylindrales bacterium, assembly GCA_046704705.1. Lineage (GTDB taxonomy): Bacteria > Chloroflexota > Limnocylindria > Limnocylindrales > CSP1-4 > JBJKRK01. The sequence continues at coordinate 4,042 of JBJKRK010000225.1, forward strand.
GCTATGGGTGAGGACCCCGCCTGGGAGAGCCTCCAGAGGTACCAGTCGGCCTGGCAGGTGGTACCGAGGGCGACCCGGCGCCGTCGTGCGCCCGGCCCGAGGCCCCGGCGCGGTCGGTGCCGGCCGACGGTGCCGTCGGCGACGCGAGGTGTCCGGCGACACGACATCAGGAACCCGGCGCTACGATGACGCCGTGCGGGTCCTTGACACTCTCGACAGACCGTTGCGCGACCTGCGCATCTCGGTCACCGATCGCTGCAACTTCCGCTGCCGCTACTGCATGCCGCGGGAGATCTTCGGCCACGACTTCCAGTTCCTGGAGCGGGCCGAGCTGCTCACGTTCGAGGAGATCGCACGGCTCTCGGCGCGCTTCGTCGGCCTGGGTGTGCGCAAGCTCCGCCTGACGGGGGGAGAGCCACTCGTCCGGCGCGACCTCGAGCTGCTCGTGGCAATGCTTGCGACGCTCCCTGGCGAACCGGACATCGCGCTCACGACGAATGGCACGCTGCTGGCGCGCAAAGCGGCGCCGCTCCGCGAGGCGGGACTCAGGCGGGTCACGGTCAGCCTCGACTCGCTCGACGACGCGGTGTTCATGGCGATGAACGATGCGGGCGTGCCGGTTCGAGTGGTCCTCGGCGGCATCGATGCGGCCGCGGCGGCAGGCTTCTCGCCGATCAAAGTGAACATGGTCGTGAAGCGCGGTGTCAACGAGGCGAGCATCGTGCCGATGGCCCGCTTCTTCCGCGAGCGGGGACACATCCTGCGCTTCATCGAGTACATGGACGTGGGCAACACGAACGGCTGGCGGATGGAGGATGTCGTGCCCGCCGACGAGATCCTGGCCCGGGTGGACGCGGTTCTGCCGATCGAGCCGGTCCCGCCCGCATACCCGGGTGAGGTGGCCAGCCGGTATCGCTACCGCGACGGAGCCGGCGAGGTCGGCGTCATCGCGTCGGTCACTCGTCCCTTCTGCGGTGCCTGCACGCGGGCGCGCCTGTCGGCCGAGGGGCAGCTGTACACGTGCCTCTTCGCCGGACGCCCGCACGACCTGCGCGCGCTGCTGCGCGGCGGTGCATC
>JBJKRK010000226.1:0-3782 GCA_046704705.1 Candidatus Limnocylindrales bacterium
GGGCGGGGGCCTCGGCCTGTACACGGCGCGCAATGTCCAGATGACCGCCATGCCGCAGCTGGTGAGCATCTTCAACGCGGTGGGCGGCGGCGCCGCGGCCCTGGTCGCCTTCGACGACTTCATCCGCCTGCAGGGTGGATCGATCACGCTCGAGACGATCGTCGCGACCCTGCTGGACGTGGTGATCGGCTCGATCACGTTCTCCGGCTCGGTCCTCGCGGCAGGCAAGCTGCAGGGGATCGTCACCAGCCGGCCCGTGGTCTTCCCCCTCTCGCGCCCGCTCAACGCCCTGCTCGGCCTCATCGTCCTGGGCGGCGCGGCCTACGAGATCTTCATCGGGGCGAGCGCGCCCATCCTCTTCATCGTGATCCTCGCCGCGCTGATCTTCGGCATCACGATGGTCATGCCGATCGGCGGCGCCGACATGCCGGTCGTCATCTCGCTGCTGAACTCGTTCACCGGCATCGCCGTGGCGATGGCCGGGTTCGTGATCAACAACCCCGTCCTGATCATCGCCGGGTCGCTCGTGGGCGCCTCGGGCGGCATCCTCACGCGCCTGATGGCCGAAGCGATGAACCGCTCGCTGATGAACATCCTGATCGGCGGGTTCGGGACCGGCGATGCCGCCGCCGGGGCGGCGGTCGGGGCCGCGGCAGGAACGGTGCGCGAGGTGAACGCCGATGACGCCGCGATCATGCTGGCGTATGCGCAGAGCGTCATCATCGTTCCGGGGTACGGGCTCGCCGTCGCACAGGCACAGCACCAGGTCCGCGAGCTGGCCGATCTGCTGGAATCACGTGACGTGGACGTGAAGTACGCCATCCACCCGGTGGCCGGCCGCATGCCGGGCCACATGAACGTGCTGCTCGCCGAGGCAAACGTGCCGTACCCGCAGCTCTGGGAGATGGAGCAGGTCAACCCCGAGTTCGCACGCTGCGACGTCGCGCTGGTGGTGGGCGCCAACGACGTGACGAATCCCGCCGCGCGCAGCAACCCGGCCAGCCCGATCTACGGGATGCCGATCCTGGACGTCGACCAGGCGGCCAACATCATCGTCATCAAGCGCTCGATGCGCCCGGGCTACGCCGGCATCGACAACGAGCTGTACGTCAACCCGAAGACCGGCATGCTCTTCGGCGACGCAAAGGACGCCCTCACGCAGCTGATCCAGGCGGTCAAGGCGCTCTGATCGGTGCGCGCCGGCGGGTCGTGTCGCGTGCGCCGGGTCGTGCGCGGGCGCACCAGTCGGCGCACCAGTCGTACCTGCGCCACCCGGGGCGCAGTGTCCACGGAGGGGGTAGGGCATGGATCCGCGCCGCAGCGTTGAGCTCCAGGCCGAGCTCCACGTGCCTCGGGACAGGGTCTATCCGCTGTTCGCCACGCAGGTCGGCCTGGAGGCCTGGGTCGACGAGGCCACGTTCACGCCCGAGGTGGGCGCGGCCGTACGCCTGCGCCTGGGCGAGCGGGTCGGATCCGGCGCGGTGCTGGCCGTCGATCCGCCCCAGCACGTCTCGTTCAGCCTGAGCTGGGAGGGCGATCCGCCAGGCAGTCCGGGCATCGTCGCGTTCGACGCGATCGATCACGGCGAGCGCACACACCTGACGCTGCGGCACGTGGGGCTGTCCGACCCCGTCGGTCGGGAGGCTGCCGCGGAGCTGTGGCGACACTGGTTCGTGCGGCTGCAGGAGACCGCGCGGGCAGGCGTGTCGGCGCGCGCCCGCGGTTGACCGCAGTGGCGGACCACGCCATCTGCTGACCGCGGAGGGTCCTACGTCCGCGGCCGCCACGTCGGTCGACGACGCCGGCTGCTGACCAAAGGGGCGGAGCACGCCCGCGGCGCCGACCGGGGTCAGGACGGGTACTGTTCCGCGGCGCACCGGAGTTCGCCGGCGATCTCCTCACGCAGCGAGGCGGGTAGCAGCACCTCCACGTCGGCGCCCCATCCCAGGATCCAGATCCGCACCTCGTGCAGTCCGGCGATCTGTGCGTGCCAGACGAGCGAGCCGTCGGGCTGTGACTCCAGACGCTGACTGGGGTGCCAGCGCGTCTCGGCCACGCGACGCGCGACGCCCGCTGAGAAGCGCACGGCCACGTGCTCCAGCGGCTCGTCGGCGATGACGTCCCAGGCACGCACGAGGTCGGCCGCGGGGACGGCCGTCGGCTCCGGGGCGAAGGTCTCGGGCGTGAGCGAGGCGGCGCGGATCCGTTCGACCTTGAAGGTGCGCCGCGCACCGCGCTCCTCGTCATGGCCGATGAGGTAGAGCGCGTGCGTCAGCGCCGAGGGCTCGATGGCGTACGGTCTGACCCGGGCCCGCCGCGGCTCACGCGTCGGGTCGTATGCGCCCGAGTCGTACTCGATGGCGACGACCCGGCGGAAGGCCCACCCTTCGGTGAGGACGCGCAGGACGCGGGTGAACGTCGGGTTGCGCGGCGTCGCCGCGAACACGCCGACGGTGGCCTGGATGTGTTCCCGCATCACCGGCGGCAGGATCTCGGCGAGTTTGACGAACGCTCCGATCAACTCACTGTCGTATTCGTCGCTCGCCTTGCTCAGCACGCGGGCGGCAAGGTACAGCATCATCGCCTCGTGGAGCGTCAGGTCGAGCGGGGGCAGGAAGGCGCCCGAGTCCAGACCCCAGCGGCCCTCGTCCTCCCAGATCGGAAGACCCGCGTCGCGCTCCATGCCGGCGAGATCCCGGTACACGGTGCGCTTCGACACGCCGACCCGCTCCGCGATCTCGGCCGCCCGGATCCCCTGCGGATGTGCCTTCAAGATCATCGCGATCTTCAGGTAGCGGGCGGCCCGATCCCACTTGCTGCCGGCCCGCTCGTCCATCTCGCCCACGCGCATCACGTCAGAGTATCGAGTGTTGCGCCGCGGAGCCGAGCGGCGCCGCGGAACCGTCGGCGCAGCGGAGCCGAGCGGCGCCCGCCACGCGCAGGGCCACGATGTCCTTCACCTGCAGCGGCACGGCCATCTGCAGCGGCGCGGCGCCCTCCACGAGCAGGGCGACGATGTGCTCCACGAGTCGGCACGGCGCGGCCGGAATGCGCTGACCTCCCATCAGCCACCCGGTGGGGGTGATCCCATCAGCCACCCGGTGGGGTGATCGGCGGCCCTGCCGTGCGGTCGCGTGCGGTCAGCGTCGCGGTCAGCGTTCCCTGCAGCACGCCCCCCCAGCCTGGCGGGGGCTGCCCGCCGATCGTCACCCGCGCCATGCCCAGCTCGTCGTCGCCGAAGACCCACCAGTCGAGCTCGCCCCGCCAGACGCCGAGTGCGGGGGCCGAGGAAAGCGGCGGCTGGCCGATCAACCAGCGCAGCGGACGGAACGCGGCAAGGGCGGTCGGTCCGTCAACGGCCAGGCGGCAATGCCGTGCCGGGGCGCCTCCGAGCACCTCGATTCCCAGGTCCTCCGCCGCGAGGCGGCGTCCGGCGCCCAGCGCGGCGCTGACCACGGCCTGGTCGAGCGTGCCGGTCACAACGGCCCCGCCGGTCGTCGGCGGCGCCGGGGGGTCGACGCGTGTCCATGCGCCCGTGCCGGAGCGCAGCCATGCCCGCGCACCGACTGCCACGTACGCGAGCCGCGAGATCGCCGGCGCACCTGCGGTGCCGGTCGTTTCACTCGCGGCCGGTCCGGTACTGATCGCGGGACGTGCCGTCGTGCCCGAGCGGTACCGCGTCAGCGTCGCCTGCCAGGTCTCCCCGTTCCCGGCGCGGCGGCCGTCGAGCGACACGGTCTCCGCCACGTTGCCATCTGCCATGGCGCTCGCCTCGATCGTCA
>JBJKRK010000227.1:0-6707 GCA_046704705.1 Candidatus Limnocylindrales bacterium
CACGAGCTTCCCGCCGTTCTCGATGTCCTCGTAGCGCAGGATCAGGTTGCCGTTCTCCTTCTCGGTGATCTTCGCGACCCGCCCCTTGATGTAGGTCGCGCCCATCGCCTTCGACTGCTCGTAGAACTCGTCGTAGCGCTTGCCGGCGGCGCGGATGTCCATGTAGTGGACGGTCACGTCGGCCAGCGGCAGGGCGCCCATGATGAGCTGGTTCTGCTTGATCGAGTACATGCAGCAGAACTTCGAGCAGAGCGGGTTGCCGACCGTCTCGTCACGTGACCCGGTGCACATCACGTACGCGATGCGCTCCGGGATCTTGCCATCCCCCGGTCGCAGGACCGTGTTGTACGGGCGCGTCGGAGCGACCAGGCGGTCCATCTGCATCCCGGTGATGACGTTGCGGAACTTGCCGTAGCCGTACTGCGGCTTGAGATCGGCCGCGAAGAGCTTGAAGCCCGTGGAGACGACGACCGCGCCCACCTCGACCTCGTCGTACTGGTCGCGCGCGTAGAGGTCGATGCAGTCCTCGACCGGGCAGGCGTTGACGCACTCGTGGCACCCGGAGCAGACCGCGCAGTCCAGGCAGCGGCCGGCGGCCTGGTGCGCCTCGGCTTCGCTGAGCGGTGCCTCGACCTCCCGGAAGTCGGTTGGCGCGGGGCTGAGCGTCAGGCCGTCGGACGTGGGAGGCCGGAGCGTGTAGGCCTTCTGGCGCGCGAGCACGTCGGCCTTGTCGACCACCGGCAGCCGCAGGTCGAAGCCGTCGAGCATGCCGCCCGTCAGCCAGCGGTCGATCATGTGCGCGGCGCGGCGACCCTCGCCGACGGCGCGGGTGATGTCGGTGGCCCCGTTCACCACGTCGCCTGCGGCGAAGACGTACGGGATGTTCGTCTGCAGTGTCGTCGGGTCGGCCTGGAGCGCGCCGTTGCGGCCGGTGGTGATCTGGCCGGCGTAGGCGGCAGTGTCGGGCGTCATGCCGATCGCGCTGATGACGATCTCGCAGGGCAGGACGAACTCGCTGCCCTTGATCGGCTCGGGACGGCGGCGACCGGACGCGTCCGGCTCGCCGAGTGCCATGCGCACGCAGCGCAGCCCGCTGACGGCCCCCTGCTCGTCGCCCACGACCTCGACGGGGCTGATCTGGAACTGGAAGCCGACGCCCTCCTTCTCGGCGTCGTCGGCCTCGACGTGGTGGGCCGGCATCTCGGCGCGCCCGCGCCGGTACGCGACGGTCACGGACGCTGCTCCGAGGCGCCTCGCGACGCGCGCCGCGTCCATCGCGACGTTGCCGCCGCCGACGACGACGACCCGCTTGCCGGCCAGCTCGACCGGTTCGTCGAGCTTCACCTTGCGCAGGAAGTCCGGCCCGGCCCACACGCCCAGGCGATCTTCGCCGGGAACGCCCAGGTTCGTGGAGCGCGGTGTGCCGGTGGCGACCAGCACGGCGTCGTAGCCTTCGTCCTTCAGGGCGGCCAGGTCACGGATCGGTGTGTTCGTGACGATCTCCACGCCCAGGGCGCGGACGTTGTCGATGTCGCGCTCGACCACCTCGACCGGCAGGCGGTACGAGGGGATCGCCAGGCGCAGGAAGCCGCCCGGCTCGGGAGCCGCCTCGAAGATCTTCACGGCGTATCCCTTGCGGGCCAGCTGCCAGGCCGCGGTCAGCCCCGCGGGGCCCGAGCCGACGACGGCGATCCGGCGGCCGTTCGGGGCTGCCACGTCGATCCCCAGCTCGGCGCCGGACGCGACGTGGCGGTCCGCGATGAAGCGCTTCAGGCGGCGGATCGGCAGCGTGCCCTCGAGCGAACCACGCGTGCAGTCGACCTCGCAGGGCGCGTAGCAGGCGCGCCCGAGCGTGCCGACGAGCGGCGTCGCGTCGAGGACGAGCCGGTGCGCCTTCTCGTATTCGCCGCTGCGGATCAGCGACACGTACCCGTGTGCCTCGATGCCGGCGGGGCAGGCGAACGTGCAGGGAGAGGAGCCCTGGCGCTCGATGACGGCTTTCTTGGGGACGGCCTGCGGGAAGGGGATGTACGCGGCGCGCCGGGCGACCAGGTCGGCGTTGAACTGGTCGGGCACCGCCACCGTGCAGGCTGTCTCGCACTGCTGGCAGCCCGTGCAGGCGGCCTCGTCGACGTAGCGTGCCTTGCGCTTCACCTTCGCATGGAAGCGCCCGTCGCCGTCGCGCCGGATGCCCTCCACCTCGCTGTACGTGCGCACCGTGAGGTTCGGGTGATGGATGGTCGACGCCATCTTCGGCGTCGAGATGCAGCTCGCGCAGTCGAGCGTGGGGAAGACCTTGCTGAGCAGGATCATCCGCCCGCCGACGCTGCCCTCCTTCTCGACGACGAGCACCTTGTAGCCCATGTCGCCGAGCTTCAGGGCAGACTCCATCCCCGCGATGCCGCTGCCCACGACCAGGACGTCGTAGTCCATGCTCATTTCGCTCCCGAATCGCGCAGCCCGGCGAGCACCGTCGAGAACTGCTGGACGTGCCTGGTGAAGGGTTCCGAGCAGACCGAGCAGATGGCGGCCATCTTCACCCGCTGGGGATCGTGGCCCGCGGCCTGCAGGAGCTTCTGCGCCTCGCCCACGATCCGCGACGCGCGCTTGCTGCAGTCGGGCAGATAGGCGCACTCGTCGCCGTCGGAGGCGATGAAGACGCCGTCGAAGCCCTGGTCGATCGCGTAGGCGATCCAGGCGGGCTTGATCCCGCTCGTGCAGGGCAGGCTGATGACCTCGACGCCGGGCGAGTAGTGCAGATGCTGGGACCCTGCCAGGTCGATGCCCGGGTCAGAGATGTTGTGGGTGGAGAAGACGAGGATCCGTGGCACGGACCCGGTGTGTTTCTCCGTGATCTCAGCGGTGGCGACCGCGCTCATGGGACGGTGCTCCTGCGGTTGACGGGGACAGGGCGGCTGCGCGCGAGACGAGCCGGCCGCCCTGTCGTGATGCGGTGGGTTACTTCGCGCGGCGCACGAAGACGCGCTCGTAGCCTTCTCCGGGCAGCACGCCCAGGAAGGCGTGGCCGACCTTGCCGGCCCAGGCGTTGACGTCGCTCTTCGTCACGGGATCGCTCGACCAGAGCTCGATGACGCCGCCGACGGGCACGCTGCCCATTCCCTTCTTGGCCTCGAGGAGCGGGCCCGGGCAGGCGGCCCCGCGAGCGTCGATGACCTTGGTGTCGGTGAGGCTTCCGAGCTCGGTGTCGGTGAGTGTTGCGGGCATGTTGCTGAACCTCCTTGAACGGGTTGCTAGTAGACGAGCGCGTTGGTGGCGCTGGTGATCTCGGCGACGAAGCGGCCGGCGGCCACGACCTCGGCGTTCTCCACGAACTGCGTCGCGGGGTCGATGTGGCGCCCGTTGACGCAGGGGCCGCAGACGAGCAGCCGTCCGCCGAGCTCGCGGTAGTCGTCGAGGAGCTTGGCGAGGGGCGGGAAGCCACGAGCCTGAACCGCGTCCGCGCCGCCCGTGACGGCAAGCTCGACCCCGCTCGCCTGCAGGCCGATCACGACCTCCACGTCGGAGGCCATCGCCGCGACGGCCATGACGAAGGGAATGGTCGCCGGCTCGGGGTCGTTCGGGCCGTGCGTCACCATGATCACGAGCTTCTCGCTCTCAGCCATGTGCCTTGCCTTTCCGAGTGCTTACTGGTTTGGCTAGATGAAGAGGAGCTGCCCGTCGCCGGCCCCGATCAGGAAGGCGGCGATACCGGAGACTCCGTCGACGACCGGATCCAGGTCGGCCGGCTCGAGGCCGAGCTCGTCCATCGAGGCGGAGCAGGCGTTGATCGTCAGCGTGCCCATCGCCTTGGACTGACGGAACGTCTCGGCCCAGGCGGGTGCGTCGTCGGGTGCCAGGCGGCTGGCGCGGAACGCGTCGAGCGCCGAGAACTGAAGCAGGACGCTCACTTCGGTGCCGAGCGCCACGGCGCCGCCGGCGATGACGGATGCCGCCTTCAGCTTCTCCTCCGTGCCGGAGCAGAGGACCATCGATAGTTGATCGCTCATGAGTCGGAGCCTCCCGCGTGAGATGTGCCGCCGTCGGCGGCGAGGGCCACCAGATCGTTCAGCCGAGCCAGGCGGCGGACCAGCACGCTGCGCATCAGCCCGCAGGCCGCGACGATGTCGCGGTCGGTGAGGCGGTAGCTCACGTCGCGTCCCTCGCGCACGGCCTCGACGAGCCCGGCCGCCCGCAGCGCGGCCAGGTGCTGCGAGACCGCGGGCTGGCTGATGTCGAGTTCCGCGGCCAGGCGCCGGACCTCGAGCGGGCCGGAACCAAGGAGATGGACGATGAGCAGACGGCGCGGGCTGGCGAGTGTCCGGAGCACCGAGGCCTGGAGCTCGAAGATCGCCGCGGCGTCGCGAGGCAGGGAGGCATCCGGCTCGGCCGGATCAACCTGCGCTGGCGTCTGCATCCCAGGATGCGGGGCATGCCGTGCCGGATCGGTGTCGCTGGTGGCGGGATCCATCGGCGTGCGCATTCCGGCTGCCGTTGCAGGTGCGGAAGTCATCGGGAGCACCCCACGCGGGACTCCGACGCGCAGAGGGCCGGCACGCCGCGACGCGGCCGAAGCCCCGGGCGCGCATCGAGCTGCATGATCGGTTCCTTTCCCGCGGCAGGCGGTGTCGCACCTGCGGTCTATGCGTTGTTAGTGAATGCAACACGATCGTTATATGCGTTCTGGGCGCATATGGGCACGATCCATTAGTCACCGGCCCGCGACTGCCTGGAGAGCTTGCGTGTGACGACTGGCGCCGCAACGACAGGCCGTTTGGCAACCGGCCACCCGGTCCCTGCCGCTGGGCCACCTGGCGCTGGATGCGCCCCTCCGCCTGCGTGGAAACTCGGAAGGTGAAGCTTGACAAGACACACGATGGGCCCGGTGCCGCCCGCGCGGCGGGCGCCACGGGCCGGACTTCCTGGTGGTCAACCCTTGTGCACGGCGGCCTCGAGTGGCGCGCGCTGCCGCTGCCGCGGACTCTGCCGGGCTGGTTGCGAGTGCTGGGTCCGGCGTGGATCGTCATGCTGGCGGACGTCGACGCCCCGAGTGTCCTGACTGCAGCACAGGCGGGCAGCCAGTTCGGCTACGAGATCCTCTTCGTCCTCGTTGCTCTCATCCCGGTCCTCTACCTGATGCAGGAAATGACGGCGCGCCTGGGCACGGTGACCGGCCTGGGCCACGGGGAGCTCATCAGGGAGCGCTACGGGTCGCGCTGGTCCGGCATCGCGGTCCTGAGCATGGTCGCCATCGACCTGGTCGCATACACGGCCGAGTTCGCCGGCATCGCCCTCGGCGCCAGCCTGATCGGCATCAGCCCGACGATCGCCGTCGTCGCCGCCCTCGTCCTGCATTCGATCGTCGTGCTCACCGGCGGCTACCGGAGCTTCGAGCGCATGGTGCTCGTGCTTTCGCTGGCGCTGTTCGTCTTCGTGCCCCTCGCGTTCGTGCAGCGACCCGACCCGGCGGGCGTGCTCGCGGGGCTCTCCCCGCTCCCGGCGCATCCCAGCGGCGAGTTCCTGGGCCTCGTCGTCGCGAACATCGGCGCCTCGGTGATGCCGTGGATGCTCTTCTACCAGCAGGCGGCCACGGTGGACAAGGGGCTCGGGCCAGGGGAGCTGCCGGCCGCCAGGCGCGAGACGCTGGTGGGCGCCGTGGTGAGCCAGGGGCTGATGGTCGCCGTCGTCATCGCGGCAGCCGCGGCCAGCCGGGGCACCCTTCCGGCCGGGGTGCCGGCACAGGTGCCCGCCGGGCTGGCCGCCCTGGCGGCGAATGGGATGGCCTGGATCGTGGCCGTCGGCCTGATCGGGGCGGGGTTGCTCGCGGCCGTCGTCATCTCGCTCTCGTCGGCCTGGGCGTGGTGCGAATGGCTCGGCTGGCCGCACAGCCTCAACCTTTCGTTCCGGCGCGCGCCCGGCTTCTACGCCGTGTACCTGCTGGAAGTCGTGCCCGCCGCCATCGTGGCGCTCGCGTCGCGGCAGCTCGTCACCCTCGTGCTCGACGCGATGATCCTGAACGTGGTTGCCCTCGTCGTCCCGCTCTTCTTCCTGGTTCGCCTCTCGAGCGACCGGGAAGTGCTTGGCGAGCGCGCGAACTCGCCGCTGCGGGCCGCCGTCCTGTGGATCGTCACGGGCGTGGTGCTCGTGCTCGGATGCCTGGGTCTCGTGTCGGTCGTGCTGGGGGCCTGATCCGGTCGCTGCGTTGCCGTCACGCGAGCACCTCGACCCCGTCGCGCCAGCTCGACGGCCCGGGCGACTGCGTTCGAATTGGCGCCGCGCACCAGCACCTCGACCCTGTCGCGCCAGCTCGACGGCCCGGGCGACTGCGTTCGACCGGATCGGTCGCAACACCGCCGGCTCGTCAGGCCAGAGATGACCGAACCCGGGTGCCGGACCCGCGCCGGTCGCCCAATGGGCTGGACACCAAACGACCGGACCCCGAAGGGCCCGGTCGCCAGGCGCTGCTTGGTGTGGACGGCCAGCGCGGCCGCCCGAGGACTCAGCTGTGTGCGGAAACCTCGCGGTTGCGCGCCGCGGCTCCCTCGTGCTGGAACACGGCACCCGGCTGCCAGGGCGTGCCGATCGCCGGCAGCAGCCAGCGGTCCAGGCCGATCCAGCCGGCGTTGCGCCAGGCCAGGACGACGAAGATGGCAAGGAAGGCAAGGATGGGGTTCGTGCTCACCGAGCCCGCGAGCAGGTAGTTCGCGTTC
>JBJKRK010000228.1:0-6435 GCA_046704705.1 Candidatus Limnocylindrales bacterium
CCTCCAGGTTCCCCCGCACCGGCTGCCAGCTCGCCGGCGCGTAGGCTTCCAGCCGCTCGATCGTCGTCTGGGCCGCCGGCAAGCGGGCCTGCAGTGCCGCGACCTGATCGGGGACGCCCGCCAGCACCTCCGGCGCCCGGCGATCGAGGTCGCGCATCTCCGAGATCCGCTTCCGTTGCGCGTCGCCGACCGCCGCGATCGAACGGCAGTGCGCCACGATCTCGTTGAGCATCCGCTCGCGCGTCGGTGGGTCCTCGGGGACCGCGTCGTCGAGCTGCTGGCGGATGGTGAAGGCAGCCTTCAACTCGTCCTGCGCCTGCCCGATCGCGGCGCGGATCGGCTCGACCTCGGCCGCGTCGAACTCCGCCTCCGCGAAGCCCAGCTCCTGTTGGAGGTCGCGAACGCCGTCATCCGCCGCGATCAGCAACGAGTTGGCCTGGCGCGCCAGCTGGCCGGTGCGGCGGTCCCGCTCCTCTTCGGTCAGTTGCTCCCGGCGGCGGCGGCGCACCGCACCCACCAGGATCATGGTACCGGCCAGGACGAGGACCAGACCGACGAGCCCCCACACGAACACCGGGGGCACCACAGGCACGGCAGCAGCCGGCCTCGCGGGCAGCGGTGTCGGTTGGACCACGGGGGCAGCCGGACCGCCGCCGGCCGGTTGGCTCCCGCTCGTCTGCGCCAGGGCGTGGCCGAGCCCCGAGGCGAAGTCGGCGACCCCGCCCGCGTAGTCACCGGCCCGGAAGCGCGGCTCCAGCGTCGAGCTGAGGAGCGCATCGACGGAGCTGGTGGGGAGCTGCCCGATGGCGCCGTCCTCCCACCAGCCGTAGCGTCGATCCCCGACCGCCACGAGCAGGAGGAGGTCGTTGCCCCCCAGGCCGTTCTGCCGGAACGTCTCCGCGGCGAAGTCGCTCCCCGTCTGGCTGCCCGTGGTGGACACGAAGACCGCGTACAGCTGCACGCCATGCTCGCTGAGCAGGCTGTCGAGCGCGTGCTGAAGAGCTGTCCGATTGCCTTGCAGCACGCCCGCCTGGTCGGTGATCTGGCCCGCCAGCCGGGGCACGCTCTGCGCGGCCGCGACGCCGCTTCCCAGCAACACCGCCACGGCCGTCGCAAGGAACGCGAGGACGAGCGGCGCAGGCAGGAAGCGCGGGCCTGGGCGAGGGTTCGGGCACATGCTGGGCGAGCGAATCGTACCGGTCCGTCACCGCATCGCTCATGGCCACGTGGACCCCTCTCCATGGGCTGCAGGGCCCGGCAGAGAGCGGCCGGGCCTGGTGAACAGGGACCCGCCTCGGACATACCGGACGCGGCGGTGACGCTCCTTCGGCTCCGGCCACTTCCGCCGCGGTGCGCTACGCTGGCCGGAGGAGGTCGTCCATGCCGGTTCGCACCGTCATCGAACGGGGGCCAAAGGAGAGGAAGTCGGTCGCCTTCGCCGTCGACTGGCCGGGCTGGAGCCGAGGGGCCAAGACCGTCGACACGGCGCTGGTGACGCTCGAGTCGTATCGCGACCGCTATCGGCCGGTAACGCTCCTGGCAGGATTGGGGGTCGAGTTCGACGCGGCCGGGCCGCTCGACATCGTCGAGGACCACGTCGGCACCGGATCGACCGACTTCTGGGGCATCTCCTACGCGCCCAGCTCGCTCGAGCAAGGACCCATGAACCAGGAGGAGCTCGAGCGCAAGCTGATCCTGCTGCGCGCCTGCTGGGCGTTTTTCGACGGCGTCGCCGCCCGAGTCTCGCCCGAGATGCGGAAGGGACCCCGCGGCGGCGGGCGCGACCGCGACACGATCGTCCGCCACACGGTCCGCACCGAGAGCGAGTACTTCGCGAAGCAGGTGGGCCTGCGGATCCCCGAGCGCGCGGCCCTCACCCCCGATGGACTGCGGGCGCACCGGGCGTCGTACATCGAGGCGATGCGCGCGTACAACGCGGGCGTCATCACGCGGCGGATGCGGTCGTGGACACTGCCCTTCCTGATCCGCCACTCCGCGTACCACACGATGGATCACGCCTGGGAGATGGAGGACAAGGACCTCTCGTCCGAGCTGCCGTACGCCTGACCGCTGAGCCTGGGCCGGGCCGAGCATTCGGGCGTCACTGCCTCCCAGCGGCGTCTCCGCCGTCGCGGTCCCCACGGGGACCAGTCCCGCGCGCGTCACCCGGTCGCGGGGCTTCGACATCGAGGCGGTACAGGGTCGCGATCTCGGCTGCTGTCTCGCGCAGCCGGTGACGCAGCTCGTCGGGCGCGAGCACCTCGACACTCGCGCCAAGGCGCAGCAGATCGTCATGGGCGCCTTCGATGGACTCCAGCCGAAGGTCGAGCGTGACCCAGCCGTTCGCATCCGGCGCGGGCAGCGGGCCGCCCGCGCCGCGGAGGCGCCCCCTGCCGCCCAACGCATATGCGAGCTCGTCGACGCGATCACCGCGCACGCGGAGGGTGACGGGCACCTGCGCGAGGCTGCGCTCGAACTCGGCGACCGATCGTTCCCAGTACGCCGCGAGTTCGAAGTCGGGCGGGCGCTCGAACGGCTCGGCCTGGACCCTCGCCGCCACGATGCGCGAGACCCGGTAGGTCCGCACGGCACCCTCGCGCCGCGCCACGAGGTACCAGGTGCCGGCCTGGAGCACCAGGCCGAGCGGCTCGACCAGGCGGTCGTGCTCGGTCTCGCCGCGCCGGTACCGCATCGACAGGCGCCGGCTCTCCCAGAGCGCCTCGGCCACCACGGTGAGCAGTGGCACCTCCTCGGGCGAGGAGAACCAGCCCGGGCCGACGAGGTGGAAGCGTTCGCGGATCCGCGCGGTGCGGCCCCGCAGCTCGGGGGGCAGCGCCGCGAGCACCTTGAGCTGCGCCGCCGCGAGGACCGTCTCGAGGCCGAGCTCCGCGGCCGGCCCTTCGAGGCCGGACAGGAAGAGCGCCTCAGCTTCCTCGGCCGAAAGCCCGGTCAGGCGAGTGCGGTAGCCGTCGACCAGGCGATAGCCGCCGGTGGCGCCGCGCTCCGCGTAGACGGGCACGCCGGCGACGGCCAGCTCGTCCAGGTCGCGGTAGATCGTGCGCAGCGAGACTTCCATCTCGTCCGCCAGCTGCCGCGCGGTCATCCGGCCCCGCGTCTGGAGCAGGAGGAGGATCGAGACCAGGCGTCCGGCGCGCATGGCAGACACGATATCGCGGCATGCCTGACGTGAACTGTCAACATTGCCGGATAGGCTCTGGTGTGTGATGCGAGATGACCGGAACGACGCCGGCCGCAGCCCGGAGGTGCCCCGCATGTTCCACCACCAGACGCCCCTGTGGCTGATCCTGCAGGAGCGCGAACGCGAGTCGCTCCAGCAGCTGCGGCGGCGGCAGGCACGCGCGCACGCGCACGCCGTGCGTGCGCGACGGGGGCCACGCTTCCGTCCCCTGCGCCGGCGGGTCGGCGGCTGGTTCGTCCGGGTCGGGATATGGCTCATCGCCCCGGCGTGCGCGACGGACTCGCCCCTCGCTGGCTGAGGTCGAGGCTCAGGCGCGCCGCAGGCGGGCCAGCCAGGCGTGCACACGCCCCTCGGGGAGCAGCGTCTCGAGCTCCTCCGCGTCGATCGCGTCCACTGACCACCCCGAGCGGAAGGCGGCGCGGATGTCGGCGCGCGAGACGCGTTCCGGCCCGCGTCCGAACGGGTTCCGGTCGCTCCAGCACAGGAGGAAGCAGCGCCCTCCCGGCCGGAGGACCGCATGCAGGCTGTCGGCGTAGCGCGGCCGGTCGGCGGGTTGCAGGGTGTGGAAGCAACCGATGTCGAGTGCCGTTTCGAATGCTCGTCCGAGGGCGTGGAGCTCCAGCGCGTCCCACACGAGGAAGGCGGGTGTGGTCCCGGCGGGATCCCGCGCGGCGGCAGCGCGTGCCCTGGCGATCGCCCCTGGGGCGAAGTCGACGCCGAGCACGTCGTATCCCAGGCCGGCCAGGAACCGTGCGTTCTCTCCGGTGCCGCAGCCCACGTCGATGACGGCACTCCGGACCGTCCCCGCGCGTTCGAGCCGCATCACCGCGCCCTGTGGACGTCCGATCTCCCACGTGGGCCTGCCCATATATGCATTGTCGAAGGCGGTGCGCGCGGAGGGCATTGCCGTGCTGTCGGCCTTTCCGACCGCTTCGTCGCCATTCGCGGTGTCGGACGCACCATCGGGCGTATTCGCGCTGCCGGCGCTGTCGGCCGCACCATCGGGCGCCATGGCGACAGTATTGCAGCGCCCACGCCGACGCCGCGTGCCAGACTGGCCGCATGACGCCGGCCGCCCGCACCCGGACCCTCGTTCCACCGGAGCCCGTCGACCTTGCCCTCACGCTCGCGCCGCTGCACCGCGGCCGTGGGGACCCGACGATGCGCTTCGCGGGCGGTGCCGTCTGGCGAAGCTGGCGCAGTGGCGACGGACCCGTCACGCTCCATCTGGCGCGCGACGGCGACCGGATCGCCGCCACGGCCTGGGGCACGGGTGCAGAGGCCGCGCTCGACGCCCTGCCGGGTCTGCTGGGTCTCGACGATGGAGCGCGCCTCTTTGCCCCGGCGCACCCGCTGCTCCGCGCGCTCCAGCGACGCTTCGTCGGCCTCCGGCTCGGGCGTACCGGCGCGGTCCTGGACGCGCTCGTGCCTGCCGTCCTCGAGCAGCACTGGACGTGGATCGAGGCCTGGGGAACGCTGCGGCGCCTGATCCGCGAACACGGCGAGCCTGCGCCCGGGCCGCCTGAGGCCGGGCTGCATCTGCTCCCTGCGCCCGGCGTGCTCGCCTCCCTGCCCTCGTTCGAGTACGGGCGGCTGGGGATCGGCACCCGGCGAGCGACGACCCTGCGACACATCGGCGCGCTCGCCGGCCCCCTGGAGGAGGCGGCCATGCTGTCGCTCGCGGACGCCTACCGACGCCTGCGCGCCATCCCGGGCATCGGACCCTGGACCGCAGCGGAGGTGGGGGTCCGCGCGCTGGGGGATCGCGACGCGGTCAGCGTCGGCGATTTCCACCTGCCACACCTCGTCGCATGGGCGCTGGCGGGCGAGGCACGGGCGGATGACGCGCGGATGCTCGAGTTGCTCGCCCCGTACCGGGGTCAGCGTGCGCGGGTCGTGCGCCTCCTCGAAGCGTCGGGCATCACGCCGCCGCGCTTCGGTCCACGCGCGCCGCTGGGCCGGACCTCTGGCCCTCTGCGCCGGACCCCTGGCCCCTGCGCCGGGCCCCTGCGCCGGGCCCCTGCGCCCCTGCGCTGAACGCCGGGCACACCACGGCTACGATGCGGCAATGAGCGAACGTTTCGATGCCGCCCGGGCACGGGCATCCAGCCAGCGGACGCGCCTCGGCCTCCCGTCCGCCGCCGAGGCGGACCTGGGGGTGATCGGCGGCTCCGGCCTCTACTCGATGGAAGGGCTGCGGGACATCGTCGAGGCGCGGCCGCAGACCCCATTCGGCCTCCCTTCCGACGCCATCGTGGTCGGCACGCTCGGCGCTTCGCGCGTGGCCTTCCTCCCGCGGCACGGCCGGGGGCACCGCCTCACGCCCGGTGAGGTGCCGTACCGCGCGAACCTCTATGCGCTGAAGCTCCTCGGTGTCGGTCGCGTCGTGGCGGTCTCGGCGTGCGGCTCGATGCGGGAGGAGATCGCGCCGCGGGACGTGGTGGTTCCCGACCAACTGGTGGACCGCACCAGGGCACGCGCGGCCACGTTCTTCGGCGACGGGGTGGTCGCGCATATCGGCTTCGCCGACCCCTTCTGCCCGATCCTGTCGGCCCGCCTTGCGGCCGAGGCGGAGAAGGAGTTCGCGGCGGGTCCAGGGGGTCTCCGCACGCCGGAGACGGTTCCGTCGGCCGCCGCGGGCCAGGCAGGACGGGCCGTGCACCGGGGCGGCGCCTACGTGGCGATCGAAGGACCGCAGTTCTCCACGCGGGCCGAGTCCGCCATCTACCGCTCCTGGGGCGTCAGCGTGATCGGGATGACGGCGCTGCCCGAGGCCAGACTCGCGCGCGAGGCGGAGCTGTGCTACGGCATGCTCGCGTTCGCGACCGACTACGACGTGTGGCACGCGGAGGCGGAGCCGGTCACCGTCGCGCAGGTCGTGGCCAACCTGGGCGCGAATGTCGCCACCGCGCGGGCCGTGATCCGCTCGATCGCGGAGCAGCCGATCACCGCCGACCGCGACGACTGCGGCTGCGCGCACAGCCTGGTCGGTGCCGTGCAGACGGACCCGGCGGCAATCGATCCGCGGCGGATCCAGGACCTGGACCTGCTCGTGGGCGGCGACTTCGAAACCGACGCTCGAGGGGCCCACCTGCGTTGACCGCCCGCGGATCGGGTAGGGGCTGAGGTTAGCTCAGCCCCTCCCACACCACCGGACGTGCGGGTCCGCATCCGGCGGTTCGCCAGTGCTCCCGAAGGCGACGGACGCGATCGCTGATCGGGACGAGACCGAGGTC
>JBJKRK010000229.1:0-22189 GCA_046704705.1 Candidatus Limnocylindrales bacterium
GCCCTGGCCCGGCGGGGCTCCTGGTCCCTGGCCCGGCGGGGCTCGACACCGCCGGCGCGACGGGGCTCGTCGGTCGCACCATGCTGAAGCTCGGCGCCGTCGTTCCGGGCCCGGCGAGGCTCGGCGCCGTCGTTCCTGGCCCGGCGGGGTTCGTCGGCCGCACCATGGCGGAACCACGGATCCACGGGCGACGAATCCAGGTGTCCGCCGCTCCGTCGCGCACCCGCGTGCGCACCCGCTCGCATGCGGGTCAGGCCCGCACGGCCACGGTCGCCGGAACACGCGATCGGCCGGTGGGCGCCGGCTCGAGCACGCAGTTGATGAGCGCACGGAGCGGCCGCTCGCAGGAGGCCCGGTCGAAGCGCTCGGGATCCTCCAGCCGTGCCAGCACGATCCCATCGAGGAGCGCGCTGATCCCCAGCGCAGCGTCGTCCACGTCGACGTCCGCACGGGCCTCTCCCCGCGAGACCGCCTCGCGCAGCAGCATGGTCACCACGGTCACGATGCGCTCTCGCCGGCGCAGCAGCAGGTCACGAATGGTGGGCTGTTCGCCGCCCGCCGCCCAGGCCTGGACGAGGAACGACGGCCCGCCTGGATCCGCGATCAGGCCGGCGAACCACGCGTCGATCGCCCGATCGAACTTCTCGCGCACGCTCCCGGCTTGCTGCAGATCGGCGATCACCGCGTCGATCACATCGCTGACCGCCGCCAGGCAGCTGGCCCGGACGAGCTCGTCCTTGCTCCCGAAGTAGGTGTAGATCGCCCCCACCGAGAGGCCACTCTCGCGCACGACATCCTGAATGCTCGCCTCGTGGAAGCCGTGCTCGGCGAACACGCGCGACGCCGCGGCGAGGATCCGTTGACGGATCTCCTCTGCGCGGGCTGGGCTGATGCGCGGCACGCGGTCCCTCTTGCTGGCCAATGAAGAACGAATGTTTCCCAAACTATACCAACCCAGGCAAGTCTCGCTCGAGCGCAGCGCGTGCGTGAGCCGTGCATGCACGAGCACACCGGTGCGCGCGCGCAGGCAGGTGACCGTGTCTGCCGCGCCCTTCAGCCTGGAGGGACCGTTTGCAAGGAGAACGCTCCCTCTCCTATCATCCGGTCGACGGTCGGCACCCGCTCGGGCTCACAGCCCGCCGCCGTTCCGCGGGTGCGACGGCCGACCAGCTGAGGTACCAGGCGTGTTCGGTCGCTGGGGAGCGTTCGTCTATCGGTTCCGTCGCCCGATCGCGGTGCTCGCCGTGCTCGCCGCGCTGGCCTCGGTGCACTGGGCCTCCCAGGCCTCGGGTGAGCTGAGTTCCGGCGGC
Organism: Candidatus Limnocylindrales bacterium; assembly: GCA_046704705.1. Lineage (GTDB taxonomy): Bacteria > Chloroflexota > Limnocylindria > Limnocylindrales > CSP1-4 > JBJKRK01. The sequence continues at coordinate 1,311 of JBJKRK010000229.1, forward strand.
TTCCTCGACAGCAGCTCGGAGTCGGCGCAGGTGGCCAACCGGCTGGCCGCCGATTTCGGCACCGGCAAGAGCAGCCTCATCGTCCTCTACCGCGGCGGCCCGAGCGCGAATGCGGCGTCGCCGGCGTTCCAGGCGAAGGTGTCCCAGAGCCTCGCGAAGATCGCGGCCGATCCCCGCGTCGTGGGTGTCGTGGGGTACGCGCAGACACATCAGGCCGGCTTCATCAGCAACAACGGCCACGACACGTACGCGGTCGTCGAGCTCAAGGCGACCGACGAGCAGTCGGTGGCGCAGCTCCCCAGCCTGCAGACCGAGATCTCCACGCCACCCGGCATGAGCGTGGAGCTCACCGGCTACGCGCCGATCACGGTCGCCTCCGCGCAGCAGTCCGAGGCGGACCTGCAGCGTGCAGAGACCGTGTCGCTGCCGCTTGCGCTGTTGATCCTCGTCGTCGTCTTCGGGTCGGTCGTCGCCGCGATCCTCCCGCTCATCGTCGCGGGGCTGGCGATTCCCAGCGCGCTTGCCCTCGTGTATCTCGTGGCTCAACACGTGCAGATGAGCGTGTTCGTGCTCAACGTGGGCACGATGCTCGGGCTCGCGCTCGCCATCGACTACTCGCTGTTCCTGGTCAGCCGCTTCCGCGAAGAGCTGGCGCGCGGACGGCAGGTCGGCGAGGCGGTCGAGCGGGCGGTGGCGACGAGCGGGAAGGCGGTCGCCTTCTCCGGCACGACCGTGGCGGTCGGCCTGGCGGGGTTGCTCGTCATGAAGGCCTCCGCGCTCGCATCGATCGGCCTGGGCGGAGCACTCACCGTGCTCTGCGCGGTGGTCTACGCGCTGGTCTTCCTCCCCGCCCTCCTGGGGATGCTCGGTCCGCGCATCAACTCGCTGAGCGTCGCAGGGGCCTTGCGGCGGCTTCGGGGTCGGTCGGCGGCCGAGCCGGCGGCGGGCCCGGCCGGCTGGGCGCGCGTGGCACAGGCCGTCATGCGCCACCCGGTAGCGGTGTTCGTGCCCGTCCTTGCGGCGCTGCTCCTCGTCGGCACGCCCGTGCTCCACATGGAGCAGGGCGTCCCCGGTGCGACGATCTACCCGGCAGGACTTCCCGCGCGCGACGCGGCCGTCTCGATCTCCCGGGACTTCCCGGCCGGAGAGACCTCGCCGATCCAGATCCTCGCCGAGGTTCCCGGCAACCCGACCTCGCCGCAGTACGCAAAGGCGCTGGCCGAGTATGCGTCCCGGCTCGCGGCGCTCCCGCACATCACGCGCGTGCAGAGCCCGTTCAGCGGCCTGACCGACCCGGCGACGGGCAAGCCACTCACGGCCGACCAGATCGCCGCCCTGTGGTCGGCCCCCGCCGCGCAGCGTCCGCCGCAACTCGAGGCGCTCGCGCGCGCCTACATCCGCGGCTCGACCGTGCAGCTCGACGCGTACACACCGCTCGACCCGTCGACCCCGGCGGCGACCGGGATGATCCCGACGATCCGCGCCATCTCCGCCGGCGCGGGAATCCAGACGCAGGTCGGGGGGATCGCCGCTACCGGCTACGACTTCCTGGCCGCGATGAGCAATCGCCTGCCGCTCCTCGTCGCGATCGTCATCGGCGTGATGCTGGTCGTGCTGTTCCTGCTCTTCGGGTCGGTCGTGCTGCCGGTGAAGGCGGTGATCATGACGCTGCTGTCGGTGTCGGCGAGCTTCGGCGCGCTCGTCTTCATCTTCCAGGACGGCCACTTCGCGAACGTGCTGCACTTCGAGGTGCTGGGATACACGATCGCGGGCGACCCCGTGATCATGTTTTGCATCCTCTTCGGGCTCTCGATGGACTACGAGGTCCTGCTCCTCTCCCGGATGCAGGAAGCCTGGCGACGGACGCAGGACAACACGGCCGCGGTGGCCGAGGGCCTGACCAAGACAGCCTCGGTGATCACGGGCGCCGCGCTGATCATGGTCACGGTGTTCGCCGCGTTCGGTCTGGCGAAGATCATCACGATCCAGAGCCTCGGCGTGGGCATGGCCATCGCCGTGCTCGTGGACGCCACGGTGATCCGCGTCCTGCTCGTGCCGGCCACGATGCGGCTCCTGGGGCGCTGGAACTGGTGGGCGCCGGGTCCACTCGGCCGTTTCGCCACGCGGCTCGGCTTCAGCCACCTCGAAGACGAAGGGTCGGGCGCCGGGCCGGGGAGCACGCAACCCGGCCGGAGGGCCGCGGAGGCGCCGCAGAGCTGAGAAGCCGCGGCTCCCGGCACGCGGTCGGGCCGCGGGACGGCGCTCACGACGAGCGTGCGGCCCGGGCGGGGGGCCTCCGGGCGAGGGCTGCGTGCTACACTGGCGCGGCTCTGGATGGGGCTATAGCTCAGCTGGGAGAGCACCTGCATGGCATGCAGGGGGTCCGGGGTTCGAGTCCCCGTAGCTCCACCAACTGCCTTTCCCTGAGCGCGGACCGGAGAGCGGCGAACTCACGGTGCGCCGCCCGGCTCCTTCGGCCGAGCAGGTGCGTCCGGGCATGATCGCACGTGGGCTCGAGCTGCCCTGCGCACGCCGTCCGTCTGCGCCCGTGACCCTCGACTACACTGGTACTCCCTGACCCGCCCAGGTGTGGCGGGCGCGCCCGGGCCCAGCGCCCGACCCGATGAGGCTACCGACGACACCGTGAGCGACCGCACCCGCATCGACCGCTACGATCCCGCGGCCATCGAGCCGCGCTGGCAGCAGCGCTGGGCGGAGCTCGCGCTGTACGAGACGGACCTGCACGACACGCGCCGCCCGAAGTACTACCTGCTCACGATGTATCCCTACCCTTCCGGCGACCTGCACATCGGGCACTGGTACATCAAGACGCCCACCGACGCGATCGCGCGTTACCGGCGCATGAACGGCCTGAACGTGTTCTTCCCCATCGGTTTCGACGCGTTCGGGCTGCCCGCCGAGAACGCCGCGATCAGCCACGGCATCCATCCGCACACCTGGACGATGCGCAACATCGAGAACATGCGCCGCCAGCTGCGCTCGATGGGCGCCACCTTCGACTGGAAGGCCGAGGTGGTGACGTGCGAGCCCGACTACTACCGCTGGAACCAGTGGCTGTTCCTGCGCTTCCTGGAGGCGGGCCTGGCGTACCGCGCGATGGCGGCCGTCGACTGGTGCCCGAAGGACCAGGTGACGCTCGCGCGCGAGCAGGTCGAGGGCGCTGACCGGCACTGCTGGCGCTGCGGCACACCGGTGGTCAAGCGCGACCTGGAGCAGTGGTTCTTCCGCATCACGAAGTACGCCGACGAGCTGCTCGACTTCTCGAACATCGACTGGCCCGAGCCCGTGCGGCTGATGCAGACGAACTGGATCGGCCGCTCCGAGGGGGCCGAGGTCGTCTTCACCACCGCGCCCGACGACCACCAGCCCGGCGGCGACGAGCTGCGCGTCTTCACCACACGACCCGACACGCTCTTCGGCGCCACGTTCATGGTGCTGGCCCCCGAGCACCCGCTGGTGGAGAAGCTCACGCATCCCGATCAACGCGCGGCCGTCGAGGCGTACGTGTACGAGGCGCGCCGGCAGACCGAGATCGAGCGCCTCTCGACGGATCGGACGAAGACGGGCGTCCCGCTCGGCTCGCACGCGATCAACCCGGTGAACGGCGAGCGGATCCCGATCTGGATCGCCGACTACGTCCTGCTCACCTACGGCACCGGCGCGATCATGGCGGTCCCGGCGCACGACGAGCGCGATTACGAGTTCGCTGTGAAGTTCGACCTGCCCATCCGCCAGGTCATCGCACCGTCGGATCCCGCGGAAGCAGCGCGCGTGGCCGCGGAGGTCGCGGCGGCCGGTGAGGCGGGCGCCGCGTTCATCGCCCATTCGGAAGACGAAGTGATGGTGAACAGCGGCCCGTACACCGGCCTGACCGCGAAGTCCGGGTACGACGCGATCGTCTCCGAGCTCGAGGCCCGGGGGCAGGCGCGCCGGGCCGTCAGCTACCGCCTGCGTGACTGGCTGATCAGCCGGCAGCGCTACTGGGGCACACCGATCCCGGTGATCCACTGCCCCCGCGACGGTATCGTGCCCGTGCCCGACGATCAGCTGCCGGTCCTCCTGCCCGAGGACGTCGACTTCGCCCCGACCGGCCAGAGCCCGCTGACGACGCATCCGGACTTCGCCCACGTGCCCTGCCCACGCTGCGGTGGCGACGCCCGGCGCGAGACCGACACCATGGACACCTTCGTCGACAGCTCGTGGTACTGGTATCGCTACCTCGCCCCGCGCAACAGTGACGGCCCGGTGGACCGCGCGCTGGTCGACGGCTGGTGTCCCGTCGACCAGTACACCGGCGGTGCCGAGCACGCCGTGATGCACCTCATGTACAGCCGCTTCTTCAGCAAGGCGCTCGCAGACCTGGGGCTGATCGGCGAGCGCGAGCCGTTCCGACGGCTCTTCAACCAGGGCCAGATCCTGGGCGCCGACGGCGAACGCATGTCAAAGAGCCGGGGCAACGTGCAAGATCCGGACGAGCTGGTGAAGCGCTACGGCGCCGACACGGTGCGTCTGTTCCTGATGTTCATGGGGCCCTGGGACCAGGGTGGACCGTGGAGCCCGACCGGCATCAACGGCGTCCACAAGTTCCTGAACCGCGTCTGGACCGTGGTGCTCGACCCCCACGGGCGGGAGCCCGGCAGAGGCGCGGGCGACGGGCTCGAGCCGGGAGAGTCGCTGGAGTCCGCCGGACGCGCGCTGCGTATTGCCGCCCACAAGACGCTGAAGCAGGTCACCGCGCAGTACGAGGACTACCGCTTCAACACGATGGTGGCCCAGCTGATGGAGCTCACCAACGTGCTGATGCGCTACCGGGGGACGCCGGTGGCGCGCGGCGCCGATTGGGACGAGGCGACCCGCCTGCTCCTGTTGATGCTGGCTCCCGCCGCGCCGCACCTGGCCGAGGAGCTGTGGAGCCGCCGGCTCGCGGCCCAGGGCGAGGAGTGGCGGTCCGTGCACACGGAGGCCTGGCCCGCGTACGACGAGGCGCTCACCACCGACGAGATGATCGAGCTTCCGGTGCAGATCAACGGCAAGCTGCGTGACCGGGTGCTCGTGCCGGCGGGCGCCTCGGCCGCCCAGATCGAGGCGACCGTGCTGGCGCGCGAGAAGGTCCGCGCGGCCCTCGATGGGAAGCAGCCGGCGCGCGTGGTGCACGTGCCCGGTCGGCTCGTGAACGTGGTGGTGCGCTAGGCGGCTGGTCGGCGGTGACCGTCCTCGACATCGTCCGTTTCGGCGACCCGCGCCTGCGGCAGACGGGCGCCCGGATCGAGCACTTCGGCTCCAGCCTGGACGAGCTGGTGCGGGACATGTTCGAGACCATGGACGCGGCGCCCGGCGCCGGTCTCGCCGCCCAGCAGATCGGCCGGGCGCTGCAGGTGTGCGTCATCTCCGTGGAAGGGCAGCGCTACGAGGTCGTCAACCCGCGCATCGTGCATCTCTCCGGTGAGCAGGAGGGCCATGAGGGCTGCCTCTCGCTTCCCGGGTATTTCGCGATCCGCCGGCGGGCCGCGCACGCCGTCATGGTCGGGCAGGACCGCCACGGCAGACGCGTGACCGTCTCGGGCCGCGGCGAGCTGGCGCGCGCGATCCAGCACGAGTTCGACCACCTGCAGGGCATCCTGTTCGTCGACGGCCTGCCGCCCGGCACAGAGCTCGAGCACGAATCCGTGCTCCGAGCGCGCTCGCGGGCGACCTGACCCGGGGGCGACCTGACCCGGGGGCGACAGCACTCACACGACGGCCTCCGGGGCCGGGCGCTCGCGGGCAACGTGACCGGGGGCCTACGCCAGTGGGCGGCCTGCCGAGAGCCTACGCCCAGCGCGCCTGCACCGCGTTCGAACGGACGCCGTCGAGCTCGCCCCGGATCGAAAGCCACGCAGGGGTCGCGGACCGCCAGAAGAGGTACACATTCCCGCGCGAGTCCGCAGTGCGGCTGGTGCGGGCCCCGAACGCGCTCCACGTGCCGCCCGTCTTCGTCGCCATCTCGATCGTCACATCCTTGCCCGCCGCCGCGGCGCCGAAGGAGAGCCGTACCGTGATGTAGGCGCCGGGCGCGGCGACCTTGGTGGCCGCGGTGAACGGACCGCTGCGGGTCACCCCCAGGGCCGATGCCGCAGTGGCGTGAACCGCCGGCGCGGGCGGGGCTGCGATGGTGAACGTGAGCGCCAGCGCAGCCGGCGTCGCGTTGGGCACCGACACGGTCACCGTCCCGCTGCCCGTATTCGTCGGGGCCAGGTACGTGAGCGTGGCCGTGCCGTCGACTGTGGTGCCGCCACCCACGATCCCGCCGAAGCCCACGACGTTGCCCACCCCGTCGGACACGGCGACGACCGGCGTGCCGTCCGGCGCCGGCAAACCGCCAGCATCCCGCACGCGCACCTTCACGGTTGCGACGCCGCCGGGCGCCACCGTCGCCGTCAGAGGCGTCGCGCTGAACGTGCCGGGCGTCGAAAGCGTGACCTGCTTCGCGCAGGTGAGCTGCAGCGCATCGGTCGAGGCGCTCGCCCCGGAGGAGCCGCCGTGCGCGGTGAGGGTGACGCTCGCCGTGCCCGGCGCCTGACAGGTTGCGTTGAAGTTCCACACGTCGTCGAGCGCGTCGTACCCGTCGGGGGCAAGCGTGAACACACCGGCCGGGGCGTACATGTACGTGAAGTCGACGTTCGACCCGATCGAGGTTCCGGACGCGTCCCGTACGGCGACCGAGATCGCGTCGTTCGCGCCATCGAGCGCGTACGCCTCTCCTTCCGGCTGCACCGTCAGGCCGGCGGCGATCGAGTAGTCGTTGTTGCCGCCCGTGGCCGTCGCGACCGGACCCACGGCGACCACCGTGACGTTGGCCGTGCCGCTCACGCCGCCGCTCGCCGCGGTGACCGTGTACGGGCCGCCGGGCGTGGCGCCGGCGGTGAACACGCCGGCGCTCGAGATCGTCCCGCCGCCGCTCACCGACCAGGTGACCTCCGGCTGCGCGGCCAGCGGCCGCCCGTACTGATCGAGGGCAGTCGCGCTGAACAGCTGCGTCCCGCCCGTCTGCACCGTTGGAGCGCCCGGGCTGATCGTGATCGCGGCGAGCCTCGGCGGGGCCGTCACGGTCACGCTCGCAGTGCCGCTCACGCCGCCGCTCGACGCCGTGACGGTGTACGGGCCGCCCGGTGCGGCACCGGCGGTGAACACACCGGCGCTCGAGATCGTCCCGCCGCCGCTCACGGACCAGGTCACGGCCGGCTGCGGGAAGAGCGGTTGCCCGAACTGGTCGAGCACTGTCGCGTTGAAGCGCTGCACGTCACCCGCCTGCACGGCCGGCGCGCCCGGCGTCACGTCGATGCCCGTGGGCACCTGCGTGACGCTGCTGCAGCGCAGGTCGACGTCGTAGCCGCCCGACTGGTACTGCGTCAGCTCAACGCCCCCGCCGGTGAACCCGGGGCCGCCGCAGTTCGCGCTCGCCTCGAGCGCACCTCCGGCACCGGCCACCCAGCTTCGGTAACCGACGAAGGCGTTCGTCCCGCCCGTGATGAGGTCCCACTGGTACTGCGTCGAGTAGAACCCCACGCTCGCGACCTTCGCCACCGACTCGAGGAAGTCGACCGCCCCCTGAAGGTTCGCCACGTTGCGCGCCGGGTCACTCCTCCAGCTGTTCTCGGTCTCGACGTCGAGCCACCAGGCGCTGCTCGCCGGGCTCGCGGAGAGACCGAGCGACCTGAACGCCGCCGCTGCCGTGGCGTACGAATCGGCGGCCGCGTTGTAGCCGTAGTCGTAGGCGCAGGCAGCCGTGTCGGGGTCGTTCGCGTCGCATGCCATCGGCGTCGTCTGCCCCTCGGGCCAGTGCGATGACAGCCCGGGGCCCGGATTGCCCGTGTTCGCGTACAGGCCCGCGCCGGCGCCGCCGGCCCACAGTAGCTCGCTCGCCAGGCACGGGTTCGGGCTGAACACGATGCCCGCATTCACACCAACGATCCCGTAGGCCGGGCGGGCAGGGTACGTCCCCCCGCACTGGGGCCAGGAGATGTCCCGTGGCCAGGATGCATCGAGCGCGCTCGAGGCGCCGGAGCCGCTCTGCGCGAAGGCGACCGGTGCCAGGCCGAACGCCGGACCGAGCAGGAGCATGGACAGCCCGGCCGTGAGTACGGCACGCAGGACGCGGGAATTCATCGGCGCACCTCGTCATCGACACGTTCGGCGGCTCCTCGGCCCGCCCCGGAGCGTGCACCCCTACTATCGCGCGTCGTGTCCAGCGCACGCCAGCGTCCGCGCACCAGCGTCCGCGGACCAGGGTCCGCACGCCAGCGTCCGGCCCGGCCACGAAGTCCTTCGGACGGGAGCGTGCGGCTGCGCGACTCGAGCTGCGCCACGCGTGTTCGACGGGGGCATCCGCGCAGATAATCGCCCGCATAGAGAGGAGCACCGATGAGCGACAGAGAGGTGGCGCCTGAGACGACGGGCGTCGCGGTGAACGTACTCGCGACCGTCGACCTTGCCGACGAGATCGAGGGCATGGCGGGGCGCCAGCTTCGGATGCGCATGGTGACCATCGAGCCCGGAGGCGTCTTCGGCCCGATTCACGACCATCGAGGCAGGCCAGGCATCGTCGACATCCTGCAGTGAACGATCACCGACCATCGAGACGGAGTCGCCACGGACTATGGACCGGGCGTGGGCTGGCCCGAGGACCGGAACACCACGCACTGGCTCGAGAACCGGGGAACCATCGCCGCAGTGGAGATCTCGGTCGATATCGTCAGGCAGGAGTGAGCTGCTGCATTCTCGTCGAGAGCCCGACGGCCCGGCCCGCGCCCGTGCCGCCGCCATCTACACTGCCGTCCATGAGCGAGATCAGACTCGGCGCCCTGTGCTGGAACCAGTACACCGACTGGCCCTCACTGCTCGAGGCGGGGAAGCGTGCGGACCGGCTCGGCTTTGAGACCCTCTGGACCTGGGATCATCTCTATCCCATCGTCGGCTCCGACGACGGGCCGATGTTCGAGGCGTGGCTGACGATCACCGCCTGGGCCATGGCCACCGAGCGGGCCCGCATCGGCCTGATGGTCGGGGCCAACACGTTCCGCAACCCGGGCCTGGTGGCGAAGATGGCGACCACGCTCGACCATCTGAGCGGCGGACGCGCCATGGTGGGCCTCGGCGCGGCGTGGTTCGAGACGGAGCATGTCGCCTTCGGCATCCCGTTCGGGTCGGGCTTCCCCGAACGGCTGCGCTGGCTGGGAGAGGCGCTGCCCATCGTGCGCGGCATGCTGCACGGCGAGACGCCGACACTGGACGGCGAGCACTACCACGTTCGTGCGGTGCGCAACGACCCTCCGCCGCTGCAGCAGCACGTGCCGATCCTGGTGGGCGGCGACGGCGAGAAGGTCACCCTCCGGCTGGTCGCCCGCCATGCCGACGCCTGCAACATCGGCGGCGGTCCCGAGACCGTGCGCCGCAAGGACGCCGTGCTCCGGCAGCACTGCGAGTCCGTCGGACGCGACGAGCGGGACATCGAGCGCACGACCGGCATCGGCGTCGTGGTCATTCGCGATTCGCACGCCGAGGCGGAGCGCGTCTTTCGAGAGATGTTCGCGCGCAACGGCAACGCGCGGCTCTGGATGGAGCAACCGGTCGGGACACCGGAGGAGGTCGCCGAGATGCTCGCCCCGTACCTCGAGATCGGTTACCGACACCTCATCGCCGGGTTCCCATCTCCGTACGATGAGGAGTCGATGACTCGCCTCGCCCGCGAGGTGCGTCCCCTGCTGGAGGGCGAGCAGCGGTAAGCGGCAGGTAAGCCGCCACGACTATCCTTCGTCGCGACGTCCGCCGAGAACCGAAGTGCCCCGGTTCTCAGCGGACGTTGTCCTTCCCGCCGGCTGCTCGACACGCCGCCCGCCCTGCTCGTCACACCCGCCACTCGTCACACCGGCCTGCCGCGCGGGGCACCGCCAATCTGCCGCGCGGGGCACCGCCCGCCCTGCAGTCTCGCCTGCCGCGCACCGCCGGAATGCGAGGGTCGCATGGAACCGCCCCAGGAAACCTGGCGTGCCGTCGATCCGGTCCTGCCGGGTCCCGGTCGGGTCACCGCCCACGAACCGCCCGGCCTGCCCGACACGCGGACCATGGCCGTTGTGCTCGGGATCGTCGCGGTCGTCATCGCCGCGATCGTCGTCGTACTCATGCTGTCGGCCCCACGTGGGGAGGCGCTCATCGGTGCGGACGGCGCCGCCCGCCCGGACGTCGCGCTTGCGCCGATGGCGGCGACCGGCTCCAGCGGCGCGAACGCCGGGACGGGACTGTGGCTGATCGACGTGGAAGGCGCCGTTCGGGCGCCTGGCCTGTACCGACTCGCACCAGGAAGCCGGGTGGGCGATGCCGTGAGCGCGGCCGGCGGATACAGCCCGCGCGTCGACGTGGCCGCCATGTCGGCGGCGCTCAACCTCGCGGAGGAACTGCGGGACGGTGCGAAGATCGTCGTACCCGAGCGAGGGGACGAATCGAGTTCCGGGTCGCGCGCCTCGAGCGGCGGCGGCATGGCTGGGGCGAGCCCGACAGGGAACCTGGTCGACCTCAATCGCGCAACGAGCGCCGAGCTCGACACGCTCCCCGGAATCGGGCCGGCGACCGCCGCCAAGATCCTCGACTCCAGGGCCACGCAGCCGTTCGCCAGCGTCGACGAGTTGCTGAGCCGCAAACTCGTCAGGTCCGACATCTTCGAGAAGCTCCAGGGGCTCGTCACGGTCGGAGGATGATTCCGGGCTGCTGATCCGGCGGCCACGAGCTCGGGTCCGGCTGGCACCGAGCGCCGGGGACCGCAAGTGCCGCGCACCGGATGGCTCGCCGCAGGCTCGATCGCGGCGGCGCTCGCCGCCCCTCAGCTGGATCCGGGCGCGCAAGCGCTTCTCGCCTGCGCCCTGCTGCTCGTTCTGGCACTCGGCCTCCGGCTGGGCAACACGCGGGCGGTGTTCGCCGCCGCGGGTGGCACGCTGGTTCTCTTGCGGCTCGTCCTTGGTGCGCTACTGGCGGGACCCGTGATCGCCCCGGCGCTCCCGGCTGGTCACGGGCCGTGGCAGGCTGCCGTGGAGAGCCTCAGCGCCCCTTCGGATGGGTATCAGCGCGCGTTCCTCCTGCTGCTGGCCCCGGCGGCGTCCGGCGAGCCGCCGGCCGAGGCCCCGCCGGGCAGCGTGCCCAGCACCTCGACCGGTGTCGGGCATGTGGATCGAGGTTCGGACGCGGCGCGATCGGGCGAGGCGCCGAACGGGTCGGCAGGAGTCGCGCCTGTCCCGGTGCGCGTGTACGCGCGCCTGCCCCGCTTCCCGATGGTCGTCCCGGGCGATCGGGTCCTGGTCGCGGGCCGACTCGAACCACCGCCCGATGGACCAGGGTTCGGCGACTACCTGCGACGGGTGGCGGCCGCGGGGACCCTCGAGGCGGACCTGCTCCAGCCCGCGGCACCTGCCGACGGGATGTCGGGATGGCTCGAGCGGCGAAGGCGAGACGCGGCCGAGTTGCTCGGACGGGCTCTGCCTGCGCCCCAGGCCGGGTTCGCCGCGGCGATGCTCGTCGGACTGCGCGATCAGGTCGATCGTGACGTCGCCGACGCCTTCACGGCGGCCGGGCTCACGCACATCATCGCGATCAGCGGCTGGAACATCGCGCTCGTCGGTGGCACCCTCGCCAGTCTCCTGGGGTTCCTCTCGCGCCGCAGCCGCGCGCTGGCGACCCTTGCCGGCATCGCCGCGTACACCTGCTTCGCCGGTGCCGGCACGAGCGTCGTCCGTGCCGCGTTGATGGCGGCCCTCGCGCTGACGGCCCGCCTGTCGGGTCGAGCCAGCCGCGCGCCGGGACTGCTGGCGGTGGCGGCCGTGAGCATGCTCGCGCTGGACCCTGGCGTCGTCGCGGACGCGGGGTTCCAGCTCTCCGTCGCCGCCACGGCCGGGCTGCTCGCGTGGGCGACGCCGCTCGCGGGCTGGATGCATGCGCGGCTGCGGGGCCGCATGCCCGAGCCGCTCGTCGCGTCACTCGGCGTGTCGCTTGCAGCACAGGCGGCCACGCTTCCGCTCGTGCTCCTCGATTTCGGCCGCCTGTCACTGATTGCCCCGCTCGCCAACCTGCTGGCGGCGCCACTCGTGCCCGCCTGCATGCTCGTCGGCGCGCTGGCGCTCTGTGCAGCGTGGTGCACCTCGCTCGGACTGCCCGCCGCGCTGCAGGCAGTCGCCGGGGCCGCCGGCGGGATCGTCATCGGCGCGCTCGTCGCGGTGGCCCGGGTCGCCTCGGCGGTGCCCGGCGCGTCCGTCGAACTCGGGGCCGGCACGAACGTCGTGGCCGCCTTCGCCGCACTCGGCGGTGTCGCCATCATCGCGTCATCGAGCGTGCGGAGCAGGCTGGCCAGGGCGTTTCGGCGGCCGCATGCGGGCCAGAGAGAGCGCCCCGATACACGGGTCGCCGACGCGACAGTCGCACGTGCCGTCGTGGGGCGAAGCAGACCGCAGGCCGGTCCTCGTCACGGACGCACCACGCGGCTGGCGCTGGTCGCCCTGGTCGCGGCGTGCGTCGCGCTCGTTGCCGTGATCACGTCGCGCCCCGAGGCGCGCCTGCGCATGACGGTGCTCGACGTCGGGCAGGGCGATGCGATCCTGCTCCAGGGCCCTGTCGGGGGCCGACTCCTCGTCGACACGGGCCCCGACCCCGATCGACTGCTGCTCGCGCTCGATGCCCGGCTGCCCGCCTGGGACCGGCGGATCGATGTGCTGGTCCTGACGCACCCGCACGACGACCACGTCGGAGGAGCGCCTGCACTGCTGGAGCGGTACCGAGTCGGACGGATCGTCGACACGGGCGTGCCGGGCACGGGCCCCGGGTATGTCGCACTGGAGGCCGAACTCCACCACCTGGGCCGGAGCGTCGACCACCTGTTCGCCGGCGACCACCTGCTCCTCGACGGGGCCCGGATCGACGTGTGGTGGCCGCGTCGCGAGGACATCGAAACGGCGCGCTCGACCGGCGAGCTGGCGACCAGCGATGGGACCGTCCTGAACAACACCTCCATCGTGCTGGATGTCCGCTACGGGGCCCGGCGGCTGCTCCTCACGGGCGACGCCGAGGAAGGAGTCGACCCGCAGCTCCTCGGCGCCGGGCTGGCCGACGGTCCGCGTGTCGATGTGCTGAAGGTCGCGCATCACGGCAGCCCGACCAGCACCAGCGCGGAGCTGCTGGACGCGATCCGCCCCCGCGCGGCCGTGATCAGCGTCGGCGCGAACAACACCTACGGACACCCGGGGCCGGACACGCTCGCGCGACTGGCCGAGCGTGGCATCCCCACCTGGCGCACCGATCGCGACGGCAGCGTCGTCTTCAGCACGGACGGTCGGGATCTTCGCGTGGAGGCAGCAGGAAGCGGGCCAACCGCGCAGCTCGTCGGTGTGACCGGCACGGTCGCAGCGTACGTCCGGGCGACCGGCGCGGTCGCACAGCGCTCCGCCACGACAGACGCAGCGGGGCAGCGCGTCGCCACTGCCGGCGAGGTCACACAGCGCTCCGCCACTGCCGGCGAGGTCGCACAACGCTCCGCCACTCCCGGCGAGGGCGTGTCGACGAGCGCCGCGGATGGATCCGACGCGTTACCCGCGGCCCCGGCCGCCGACCCGCTCATCGCCGACACACCAGGGTCCTGCGATCCTCATAGAATCTCCGGGTGGCTGTTCCTTCGCGCGTCGAAGCCGCGCAGATCCTCCTTGGCTTCGAACCTCCGCCCTGGCACCTCGCGCACGTGGCTGCGGTTGCCGAGGTCGCCGCCTTCATCGCCCAGCAGACCGCGGAACGCGGCGGGCACGTCGACCGTGGGCTCGTCGAGGCAGCGGCGTTGCTGCACGACATCGACAAGCTGCTCCCGGAGGACGACCCCCTGCGCGAGCTCGGCCACGGAGAAGCCGGAGCCCGCTGGCTGACGCGGCACGGATACGCCGAGCTTTCCAGGCCGGTCGCCGCCCATCCGGTCACCCGACTCTTCGACGCCGAGCGCTACGGGCGCTGGAGCGGCGTCGCGAGTCGAGAGGAGCGCATCGTCGCGTACGCCGACAAGCGCGCCGGGCAGCAACTCGAGTCGCTCGCGGCGCGTTTCGCGGGCTGGGAGGCGCGGTATCCCACGGATGTCGACCTGCTCCGCCGCGCGCGGGCCAGGGCAGAACGCCTGGAGCGCGAAGTCTGCGAGACCGCCGGAATCAGTCCCCTCGCGGTGCGACGGCTGCGGTGGGTCGCGTCTGCACTCGCGTCCGCGCGACGCGGTCGCGGCGAGGCCACGGCCGGCGTGGGCGGGGACGGAGCAGCCGCCGCCTCCGCGGGAGATCCCTCGACAGCGAACGCGGACGCATCGCGGGATCGACCCCGAGCCACCCTCCCGTGACGGAGGCGCCCGGTCTGCCCTCGCTCCGATCGGAGCAGCGCGCCGGCGGCGCACCACTCGCCTACTTCTGGGGCGACGACGCAGATGCGCTGCGCCGCGCCACCTAGGAGCTCGCCCGGACGCTCGGGGCCGCCGACGCGCCACTGGACATCTGGCGCGCCGGCGCGGAAGGACCGACCCCGGCGCGCGACCCCCTGCCCGCGATCGAAACCGTCGCCGGAGGCGGCGACCAGGCGCAGGCGGAGGACGACTCGTCCGCCTCCGCGGCGGATGCGGGTACGGGGCGTGGCGGGCGCACGTCACTGTTCGACGCGCTCGAGCTCCGTGTGGGCACCGCGCCGCTGTTCGGGGGCGGGGTCCTCGTCGTCGTGGAGGAGCCCGCCGCGCTCGTGCGCTCGGCCGCCGATCGAAAGCGGGTCGAGCGGTTGCTCACGCTGGTGGCGCCGGGCAACGGCCTCGCGTTCACGGAGTTGACGGGAAACGAACCGTCAGGCGCAGCGACCGCGTCCCTGCGTGCGGCGGTCGCGAACGCGGGCGGCGCCGTGCAGCGGTTTCAGGCCCCGCGGGGATCGCAGCTCGCGGGCTGGATCGAGCAGCGCGCCGCCGAGCTCGACGCGCGGATCGAGCGTGGTGCGGCGGCGCTGCTGGCCGAGCGCATCGGCGGAATGCTGCGGGAGGGCGACATCGATCGCCGCCGCCAGACCGAGGTCGCCGACGGCGAGCTCCGCAAGCTGGCCCTCTACCATCCCGGCGGCGTGATCTCCCGCGAAGACGTCGCCGCCCTGGTCGCCCCGGCGGTTCCAAGCTCGACCTGGGGGTTCCTCGACGCGGTCTGCGAGCGCCGCATCCGGGACGCATCCACCGGCGCCGAGCGCCTGAACGCGGATGCCGTCCCGCTCCCTGTCATCGTGACGCAGCTCCATCACCGTCTCCGACAGGTCCTGCAGGTCAACGAGGCGCGCGCCGCCGGCTCGACCCCGGCACAGCTCGTGCGCGCGATGCGGCTGAAGCCCTTCCGCGCGCAGAAGCTGTGGGAACAGGCTGGCGCGTGGACTGCGGGCGAGCTGTCCGAAGCGATCCAGGGGCTGCTCGAAGTCGACCTCGCGTCGAAACAGCTGACGCCCGACCGGGATGCCTCGCCCCTGCCGGCCAACCTGACGCTGGAACTCTGGCTGGTGGAGCACGTCGCGCGCCGCTGAAGAAGCGGAGCGCATGGCACGGTTACTCCGCGCTCGACCAGGCCTCCTGCTGCAGGACGATGTCGGACTCGATCGCGAAGACGCAGCGCCCCGCGCCGAGATCGAGAAGCTCGATCAACGCGGGATCGACGTACAGCTGGTGGCAGTCCTCGCACAGGCCGCCGGGGATCCCGAAGCACAGGCGCTCCGAGTGATCGGGCAGGCGAAAGGTCGCGTCGTATCGCGTGTTGATGAGCGGCCTGTCGCACTGCGGGCAGCGCTGCCGGAACGCGGACATCCTGTACATCCACCGTCGTTGTGGGGCCGGCTGAAGTCCGACCATCCAGCCCGGGATGCTAGAGATGCCGTCTCCGAGAACCCATGACCTGGAGGTACCGCGCTCGACGGTACTCGCGCCGCGCGCCCGGCCGTCTTGCGTGCTGCTCGCCGCCAGTCGCGGCGGTCAGGGTCGTGCCGGCGCCGACGCGGTCACGGGTGCTACAGCACGTGCAGCAGCGTCTGGGCATCGGCCCACAGCTTCTCGAGCTGGTAGTACTCGCGTTCGGGCGTGGCGAAGACGTGGACGATCACGGCCCCGTAGTCCATCAGGACCCAGTGCGTCGCGGCCTCCCCTTCGCGTCCGATGGGCCGGACCCCTTCCTGCCGCAGTGCATCCTCGATGCCGTCGGCGATCGCGCCGAGCTGGCGTTCCGATCCCCCGGAGCAGATCACGAAGTAGTCGGCCAGCGACGTCAACGCACCGACGCCGAGCAGCACGATGTCAGACGCCTTCTTGTCCTCGGCGAGCGCGACGATGCGGTGCGCCAGCGCGAGCGTGTCCTGGTCGCCGAGGGGCGGCGGGGCATCCCGGGCCGGCAGACCCGGGCGGCGGACGGGCGGCGAGACTTCGGGGTCCGTCACGTTCGGTCGATCCTCCCTTCAGTGGAGCGGTACAGCACATGTTCCCGGATATACGCCTCGACCGCAGTGGGAACGAGGTACCGGATGGAACGGCCCGCGGCGACGCGGGCCCGGATGTCCGAGGCGGAGTGGCCGAGATCGGGCCCGTCGAGGAACAGGATCCGCTCCTCACGTCCCGGAAACTCCCGCCCGGTCCAGCTGCGATCGAGCACCGGGTAGCCACGCCGCGGCACCACCGCGAGGCGGCACAGCTCGAGCAGGCGGTCGGGGTCGTGCCAGGAGTGGAGCGCGACCAGCGCCTCGACAGACAGGATGAAGAGGAGCCCCGGCTCCGGAAGCCAGGGCTGGGGCGGGTCGTCGAGCAACCGGCGCACCGTCTCGACGCTGTAGCTCGGGCCCTCCCGGTCCACCTCGACGCGCGAAAGGCGGAACCCCGGGTTGCCTGCGATCGCCAGCTCGACCATGGCAACGCGATCCGCGGCCGGCGTGACGACCCGATCGGGCTTGTGCGGCGGCATCCTCGCCGGGACGAACAGGACGCCGGCCAGGTCGAGCGCCTCGCGGGCCTGCTCCGCGATGGCGAGGTGGGCGAAATGCACCGGGTCGAACGTGCCGCCCAGGATGCCCCAGCCGCCGGCCGTCGACGGGGCACCATGTGCCGTCGACGTCGCCGTGGCCGCAGCGGGTCCGACGGAACCGACACTGGCGGGAGCGGGGGGCGTGTCGCTCACTCCCAGGGTTCGGCCTCCCATTCGAGCTCGACATCGCCGATTCGGACGCTGTCGCCAGCCTGCACTCCCGCACGGCGGAGCTCGCGGTCGATGCCCAGTCGGACCAGGTCGCGCTGGAAACGCTGCGCCGACTCCTCGTTCTCGAAGTCGGTCTGCGCCACCAGGCGCTCGATCCGCCGCCCGCGGACCCGAAAGACCTGACCGTTGCGCTCCACGGCGAACCCCTCGGCGGCGCTGTCGAAGCGATGCACGACTGCACCGGCAGGCTCGGGTGGAGCGGCCAGTTCATCCGCTCCCGGCAACAGGCGCGCCACGGCGAGCATGAGGCCGTCGAGACCGTCGCCCCGCAGGGCCGACACCGCCACCGTTTCCAGCCCCTCCCGTCCACGCGCCTCGGCGAAAGCCCCGAGGTTCTCGCGCGCGGGCGCCTGGTCGAGCTTGTTGGCCACCACCAGCATGGGTTTCTCCAGCAGGCGCGCATCGTGCTGTCCGAGCTCGCCGCGGATGATGTCGTAGTCGCGCTCGGGATCGCGGGCGCTCAGGTCGACCACGTGCAGCAAGACGCGAGTCCGCTCCACGTGACGCAGGAAGGCGTGCCCGAGTCCGGCGCCCGAGCTCGCGCCTTCGATCAGGCCGGGCACGTCGGCAATCGTCGGTCGGCGTGAGTCCAGGGGATCCACCGCCGCCAGGTCCAGCACGCCGAGGTTCGGCTCGAGCGTGGTGAACGGATAGTCGGCGATCTTCGGGCGCGCGGCCGTGAGCGCGGCCAGGAGCGTCGACTTCCCGGCGTTGGGCAGCCCCACCACGCCGACATCGGCGATGAGGCGCAGCTCCAATCGCACGCGTCGCTCCTCCCCTGGCTCGCCTTTCTGCGCGTGCCTGGGAGTCTGATGTGTCGCCGTGGCGAAGTGGGTGTTGCCCAGGCCGCCGCGGCCACCTCGCGCGACCATCGCGCGCTGGTTCACCGCCACGAGATCGGCCAGCAGATCGCCGCTCAGGTCGTCGTACACGGCCGTCCCGGGCGGCACGCGCAGCGTGACGTCGGTGCCGGCCCTGCCATGGCGCCGGGCGCCGGCCCCGCGGCCGCCCGCCGGGGCGCGGAAGTGGTGCCTGAAGCGGTACTCAGAGAGCGTCGTCTGGCCGGCATCGACCTCGAGGTGGATCGAACCCCCGCGACCGCCGTCCCCTCCATCCGGTCCCCCGCGCGGCACGTGCGCCTCGCGACGGAAGCTCACAGCGCCGTCGCCACCGTCGCCGGCGCGCAACGAGATGGTGGCGTGGTCCAGGAACATCGCGGTCATCCTAGCAGGCGCCAGCGCGCATCCAGTGCGGAACCCCAACCGGCGAGCGACGCGGGCTCGTGTGCGACCCCGACCGGCGAGCGACGCGCTCCCCGCGTGCGCCGGCCATCCCGTCGTGCGGGACTGGCTTCCCGAAAGCGCGCGCTCCCTACCGGTGGACGAAGTCGAGCGGGTTCACCCGGTAGCCACCATCCCAGATCGGGCCGATCCAGACCTCGAAGTGGCAGTGCGGACCCGTGGCGTCGCCGGTCATGCCGACCTTGCCGATCAGCTGCCCCTGCGCGACGTGGACGCCCGCCGAGATGAGGATCGACGAGAGGTGGTTGTAGGTGGTGTACACGTTCTGGCCGTGGCTGATCCAGATCTGGTAGCCGCCGCCGTTGTTGCGCCAGCCGGCGAAGGTGACCACGCCCGCGGCGGCCGCGACGATCGGGTTGCCCATGGGCGCGGCGATGTCGATCGCGGGATGGCCCCACCAGAAATACTGGCTGATGTAGCCGCCGGGCACGGGCCACTGCATCTGGCCGTGGAAGGCACAGGTCGAGCACGAGGTGAAGACCGCCTCGCCGCCATATGCCGGCACCGAGCCCACGTACGGGGCGCCGCCGCCCTGCGCCACCTGAACCGGCTGCGGCTGCGGCTGGGGCGACGGGGTCGGGATCGGGGCTCCGTGGCCGCCGGGGATCATCAGCTGCTGGCCGATCACGACCGTGTCGCCCTTCAGCCCGTTGTAGCTCACGATGTCGGAGGCCTTGGCGCCGTACTCCTTGGCGATGGAATCGAGCGTGTCGCCCTGCTGCACGGTGTACAGCACGCCGTCGGTGGGCGGGATGAGCAGCTTCTGCCCGATGTGCAGCTCGTCCGCGGAGGTGAGCTTGTTCGCCCACCAGATCGTCATCATGCTGAGCCCGAAGCGGCTCGCGATGCCGGTGAGCGTGTCGCCCGACTGCACCGTGTACGTTCGGACCTGGCCGCTGATGTCCGGCACATTCGCGTCGACGGCATACGGCTTGATCAGGCTCCCGTCGACACCGAACTGGCTCGTCGCATCAGCGGGCGAGGGGCTCGCCGATGGAGTGGCGGAGTCTGCCCCCGGGCCGGCTGGCCCGGAGCCGTCTGCTCCCGAGACGGACCCCTGCGCGGACCCCGGGCCGGCCCCATCAGTCCCGCCGTAGCCGGCCAGGCGCGGGCCCGAGCCCAGGCCCGGAAGCGTCGCGCCGGCAGATGCCTCGGGTGACGACGCGCTCTGCGGGGATGTCGCGCCGCTCGGTTGAGACGCGCCGCCCGCCGGGCCGAGCGGGACGTCGCTCCCGGCATTCAGCGCCGCGATGCGGGGGTTGTAGGCCTGGCCCAGGCCGGTCGTTCCACCGGTGCCGCCGGGCGCACCGAGGCCGGTCGACGGCACCTGGGTGAGCACGGAAGCGAAGGCGAGGAGAAGGACGGCGAGGATCGTGGGGCCGCGGCGCTGGGCCGTGAGGGGGAACACATATGCGCGCAGGAACGACATCGGATCGAGCGATGGACGCCGGCGACCTGCGGCGGGAACGGCACCCTGTGCGCGCGGACGTCGACCTCCCGGGACGCGGATGCGGTTCCAGCGCAGGCGCAGCGCGGCTGCGGCGCGGGCCAGTGGCTGTGGGGGTGGGGTCTCTGCCCTCGACGCGTCCCGTGCGACGCGCGATTCCACGCGGCGCACAGAAGCCGGGTGCTTCTGCAATACGGCCTCCTACCGATTGCGGACGGCGGCAAGACAGGCGATGACCACGGGGGATGCCGTCCGACGAAGCGCTATGGAGCTGGGGTCTCCCAGTGCGCGCGGGCCCACCGCGGACGAAGCTCGGTTGCGGCGGGCGATCTCGTGTGTTCGCCGGCGAAGGTAGCAGCTGCGGGCATGCTGCGTCAACTTGCAGCAACCCGGCTGCACGACGGGCGGCCCCGCGATGCGTCCCCTGGGGAGCGGCAGCGCGACGCGTGACCTGGCGCCGCCGTGCGACGCGCGGCTACGATTCGAGGCTCTTCGTCAGCGTGGCCAGGAACTGCGCGTTCGACTCGGTCTTGGCGAGCCGGTTCAGCAGGAGCTCGATGCCTTCGTTGGTGCCCACCGCGGAGAGCATCCGCCGCATCGTCCAGATCATCCTGAGCGTGCCTTCCTCGAGGAGCAGCTCCTCGCGGCGGGTGCCCGAGCGCTGGACGTCGATGGCCGGGAAGATGCGCTTCTCCGCAAGCTTGCGGTCGAGGATGAGCTCGGAGTTGCCGGTCCCCTTGAACTCCTCGTAGATCACGTCGTCCATGCGCGAGCCGGTGTCCACCAGGCAGGTCCCGATGATCGTGAGCGAGCCGCCCTCCT
>JBJKRK010000230.1:0-2808 GCA_046704705.1 Candidatus Limnocylindrales bacterium
TCCTTTCGCCGCGGCGCGCCTCTTGACGTAACCCCGTAGGCTGGTAGTAGAGCCCATCGGCTGGGGCCTCGTGAGCGGCCGACAGTGCGCGAGCCGTCGATGCGCAGAGTGGCGGCAACCGCGCTACTGCATTCCCTCGATAGCGTGATCGGGATGCGACTCCCGGTTGTGTGGCCCCGAGCAGTGCCTCGGGGCTTTTCCATATCCCGCACTCGATCGTCGGCCCGCGGGCGGTCACGCCCGCCGCAAGCCCGGCCACCCAGCTCCAGGAACTCCCCGGGGAGAGACCCGCCCGTGACGCTGCCACGCACCCCCCAGACACATTCGAGGCCCGGCCAGACGGCCGGGCCTTCGTGTGTACGCCCGGTCCGCTCGGGCGCCGACGGACGGGCCGATGCGAGCGGGTCCCGCCGCACTCCGTCCGGGTGCGCCGGCGGCAACCACACGCGCCCAGGCAACCGACGCCTTGCCAGACCGCCCGAGGTGGAGCGTACATGGGGCACTGACCGCGACGCGATGGCGGCGGCGCTGCGGGTGGCGCTGGGCCTCCCCCGCCAGCTACCGACGTCGGGGGCAGGAGGCGGCCCATGACGGCCCCGGCGGTGACGGCCACCCGGCGCGCGGTGACGTACGAGCGGGTCTCGTCCGAGGACCAGCGCGAGCGCGAGACGATCAAGACCCAGACCGACGCCTTGACCCGGCGCTTGGCGCAGGAGGCCGACGTGACGCTCCTCGCGCGCTACGCCGACGACGGGGTCTCGGGCACGATCCCCTTGGCCGAGCGACCGGCCGGCAGCCGGCTCTTCCGTGACGCCGCGGCGGGGGCGTTCAGCGAGCTCTGGGTGTACAAGCTCGATCGCCTCGGGCGCGACGCGGTCGACCTCCTGGTCGTGCGGCGGAGGTTCCTGGAGCTCGGCATCCGCGTCATCAGCGTCATCGAGGCGGAGCCCGACCTTCTTTCCTACGACGTGCAGGCGGTGGTGGCCGACCATGCGCGGCGGGAGTTCCTCCAGCGCTCCGCCGACGGCATGGCGCGGGCCGCCCGAGAGGGCCGGTACACCGGCGGCATCGTCCCCTACGGCTACCGCGTGGATGGCCGCGGGCACGCCGCCCACCTCGTGCCCGACGAGACGATCGTGTGGGCCGACCGCTCCGCGGCCGCCCTCGTGCGGCGCATCTACGCGCGGCTCGCCCTGGACGGCTGGAGCTGCCGGCGGGTGGCGCAGGAGCTCAACGCCTTGGGGGTCCCCACGCACTACGCCAGAGACGAGCGGCTGGTGAAGCACGACAACCGCAAGGCCCGCACGCAGGCGGTGTGGCGTGCCGGACACGTGCGGAACCTCGTCGTCAACCCGGTGTACAAAGGCGAGCTCGTGTACGGCAGACGGACGCAGAAGGAACGCGAGCGGATCACGGCCTCGATCGAGGGCCTCGTCTCGCCTGCCCTCTGGCAGGCGGCCCAGGCGACCCTCGCCGGCAACCGGCTCTGCCCCAAGCAGGCGCGCCGGGAGTATCTCCTGCGGGGCCTCATCCGCTGCGGGGTGGACGGGCTCGCCTACACGGGGGCCGCCGGACGGGGGGACACGCGTCACTACCGCTGCGACGGGAAGTTCGTCGAGCGCGGGCCGTTGGAGGGTCGCTGCTTCGGGCGGTACGTGCAGGCGGCGTGGCTCGAAGACCTCGTGTGGGCCGACGTCGAGCGCTGGCTGCGCGACCCGGGCGACGCAGTGGCTGGCTTCGACGCAGCTACGGAGCGCGAGGCGGCGGGCGCGGTCGCCGTCGCCGAGTCGATCACCTTGAGTCACGCACTCGCCGGACTCGATGCACAGCGGAAGCGAGCGCTCGACCTCGGCATCCGCGGGCACCTCAGCGATGCCGAGCTCGACGGGGAACTCACCCGGATCGCGACGGACAGGGCCGAGATCGAGCGACGCCTCGCCGCCCTCCGCCCCGAGCCCGAAGCAGATCCCGATCCCACCCCAACCCAGGATCTCCTCGCCGAGATCCGCAGTCGGCTCGACGAAGGGCTCTCCGCCGAGCAGCGCGGTGAGATCTGCCGGCTCCTCGTGCGCCGCATCGTCGTCCACACCACCCAGCAGCCAGATGGAGGCAAGGACGCCCGCATCGTGATCGAGTACCGCTTCCCCAGGCCGGGAGATGACCGAGCAAATACCTGCACGGGCAGGGGTTCATCGCCGCGATCAGCTGCACGCGGGCCGGAAACCGGACGCTCCCCTGGGCGCGCGCGATCGTGACAGTCCCGTCCTCCAGCGGCTGCCGGAGGGCCTCGAGCACGTCCCGGTCGAACTCGCCGAGCTCGTCCAGGAAGAGGACGCCGCGGTTGGCCAGAGTCACCTCGCCCGGAGTGAGGCGGGGCCCGCCGCCGACGAGCGCCGCGTACGAGCTCGTGTGATGTGGGGCCCGGAACGGACGCGCACGCTCGAGGCCCCGGCCCGGCGCGAGGAGGCCCGCGACGCTCTTCACGACGGTCACTTCGAGCGCCTCATCCGGCTCGAGCGGCGGGAGCAGCCCAGGCACGGTGTGCGCCAGGAGCGTCTTCCCTGCGCCGGGCGGACCGACGAGCAGCAGGCTGTGCCCGCCGATCAGCGCCACCTCGAGCGCCCAGCGGGCCATGGCCTGACCTCGGACCTCGGCGAGGTCGGCCGGTTGGTTCTCGGGTACGAGCGCGTGCCGTCCCGCAGCGGGCTCGAGACTGCCGGTGATCGCGAGCGGCTCTGCCCTTGCCGCGCGTGCGGCCCGCCGACCGCGCGGGCCGGCGATGACGCGCGCGGCGTCGTCGAGGCCGCC
>JBJKRK010000231.1:0-21419 GCA_046704705.1 Candidatus Limnocylindrales bacterium
GCGAGACGCCGCGCGGCAGGTGCAACCAGCGCCAGCGGCTCGACCTGCTCGAGCCCGTCCACCAGGAGCGTGATCCCCTTGTTGACCGGCCGACGCTTCGCCTCCAGGAGACGCTCGATCGCGGCCGCGGTCAGGGCGCAGGCGATGCCGTACACGGTCTCGGTGGGGACGCCGACCAGCTCGCCGGCGCGGATCGCCCGGACCGCGGCCTGCAACGCGACCGGGTCCGCCGCAGGGAGCACGGGGACCTCACGCGCCATCGGCGTGGCCTCCCCGGGCGAGCGTGCACTCAGCGGCGCCCGGGCGGGGCCCGGCGTCGCTCGCGCGGGCGGCCATCACGCGAGGGATCCCTGGCCGACGCGGGACCCCTGACGCACGAGGGACCCCTGGCCGACGGATCCCCGGCCGACCGATCCCCGGCCGAGGGCGAGCGCCTCGATCGCCACGGCAGCGCCGTCCTCCTCGAAAGGAGCCGTCACGTAGCGAGCGGCGGCACGGACCGCGGCCGGGGCGCCGCCCATCGCCACCCCATGGCCCACGCTCGCGAGCAGCTCGATGTCGTTGTACTGGTCGCCCACGGCCATCACCTGGCCCAGCGGCACGCCGAAATGCCGCGCCAGCCAGCGGAGGCCGCGCCCCTTGTGCACGCCGCGCGCCGTCCACTCGAGGTACTGGGGGTGCGAGACGGTCACCTCGGCGCGGCCTGCGAAGATCGCGCGCGCTTCGGGCAGGACCTGCTCGGGAAGGGGCGCCACCCCGACCGCGAGGACCTTCGTCGGAGCACGGCGGAGCACCGCGAGAAGGTCGGGCACGAAGTCGGCATCCACCCCGAGCGCTCGCTCGTAGTCCTCGGCGGCGGCGTCCTCGACCTGCATCACCAGCCGGTCGTCCATGTTGACGTGCGGATCCAGGCCGTGCTCGCGAGCCCAGGCCACCGCCTCACGGGCGGTCGCGGCCGGCAGCGGCGTGTGCCGCAGCAACGCACCTGCCGTGCCGTTCTGCGGGATCTCGCGGACGTAGGCTCCCTGGTAGCAGACGAGCGGGGCGCGCAGGTCGAGCTGCGTCGCGAAGCGCAGCGCGCTGCGGTACATGCGCCCGGTCACGATCGCCACCTCGATCCCGCGGGCCCGCGCCGCATCCACCGCGGCATGCACTCGAGGACGGATGACGCGGTCCGGCCCCACGATCGTGCCGTCCAGATCCAGGGCGATCAACCGGATCGGCAGGATCGGGCGCGTCACAGCGGCCCCCCGATCCGAGGATCACCCGCGCCCGTCAGCTCGCCGGCGTCGGAACCGGCGGCGGCTCCCGACGCGGCGTCCGGGCCCGTGCCGTGGCCCGCGTCCGCTGCGGCACGGATCTCGACCGCGCGGGGGTGGCCGGAAAGATCCGGGTGGACCAGGACCTCCCAGCTCGGCGCGACTTCCACCACATCGGCGTGCACCGCCTCGACCTGCCGGGGGTCGATCTCCAGAAGCGCGCTCCCGCCGTCGGCCAGCGCAGCGGGCAGCGCCGCGATCAGGCGGCGGACCTGCACGAGGCCATCCGGTCCGCCGTCGAGCGCGAGGCGCGGCTCGAACCTGGCCGCGACCGGCAGGCCCGGCACGTCGCCCGACGGGACATACGGCAGGTTCGCCAGGACCAGGTCGAAGGGGAGCTCTCCGCCGGGCAGCAGGTCTCCCTCCCGGAAGCGCATCCGATCCGCGACGCCGTGCCCGACCGCGTTCTCCATGGCGACCTGCAAGGCGTCCGATGAGATGTCGGTGGCGAGGATGTCGACTTCGTCGAGCTGCCCCCGCCGGCGGAGGGACACCGCCAGCGCGATCGCCACCGCACCGCTCCCGGTGGCGATGTCGACGGCCCGCAGCCGCGGCGTACCGGCCGGACGCGGCGTCCCGCTCAACCGCTCGCGGAGGCGCGCCAGGCCGATCTCGACGAGCAGCTCGGATTCCGGTCGCGGGATCAGCACGCGCGGGTCCACGCCCAACACGATCCCATAGAACTCCTTGATCCCGCGAATGTACGCGACGGGCTCGCCGGCCTCCCGCCGCACGACCGCCGACTCCAGCCGCTCGGCGTGGCTGGCCTGGAGCTCGAGATCGGGGTGCGCCAGGACGCCGGTCCGGTCCGTCCCGATGGCGAACGCGAGCAGCACCTCGGCGTCCAGGCGGGCCGTCTCCGAGCCGGCCGCGCGCAGCCGGCGGGTCGCATCGTCCAGGGCCTGACCGAGCGTGGGCATCGTGTCAGCTTCGCAGGACGACGTCGAGCGCGCCGCCCCGCGGCGTGACCTCGACCGCGACGGCCGTCTCGCCTCGCGTCACGGACAGGTCGACCCGCGCCCGACCCACGCGCAACCCCAGCAGCCGAACGGCCGGCAGCCAGGGCGGCAGGTGCGGGCGCCGGAGCTCCAGGCGCCCTGCGGCGGCGTCGGGCGAGAGTCCCAGCAGCGTGCTGATGAAGAGGAACGGCGATCCCGCAGACCACGCCTGTGGCGAGCAGGCGACCGGGTAAGGCACGGGCAGTGGCGCCTCGGCCCGATCGAAACCGCAGAAGAGCTCGGGCAGCCGGTCATCGGGGAAGTGGCGCGCGGCCTCGAGCAGCGCTCCCGCGATCCGCGCCGCCAGCTCGGCGTGCCCGTAGCGCACGAGTCCGGCGGCGATCAGCGCGTTGTCGTGCGGCCAGACGGAGCCGGTGTGATAACCGATCGGGTTGTAGCCTCCGGTCTCGCTCGAGAGCGTGCGGACCCCCCAGCCACTCCACATGCCGGGTCCGAGCAGGCTCGCGGCGACGCGCGCGGCACGTTCCGGGCCGGCGATGCCGCCCCACAGCGCCTGTCCGGCGTTCGAGCTCACGGCGTCCACCTGCCGTCCCTCGCCGTCCAGGCCGAGCGCGTACGTGCCGACGTCCTCCATCCAGAACGCCGCCTCGAAGCTCGCGCGCAACTCCTCCGCTCGCTGCTCCTGCAGGGCGGCAACCTCCGGCTCGCCGAGCATCCTGGCCAGGGCGGCAACAGCCAGGCGAGCCGCGTGCACGTACCCCTGAACCTCGGCCAGCGCGACCGATCCCTGCGCCAGGCTCCCGTCCCGCCGACGCGCCGAATCCCAGGAATCTTTCCAGCCCTGGTTGGGCAGCCCGCCCCAGCCGCGCCTGGCTTCGCCGCCGCTCGAGCGGCGCAGGTAGGCGAGGAAGCCATCCGAGCGGAGGGCCGACTGCGCATCGATCCAGCCGACAGCGGCGCGCACGCTGGGCCAGAGCTCCGCCACCAGGTCGTGGTCGGCCGTCCATCGATACGTCTCGCCCAGCAGGATCAACCACAGCGGGGTCGCGTCGATGGTCCCGTAGTACGGCGTGTGCGGGATCTCGCCGGTGCGCGCGAGCTCGCCCGTGCGGAGCTCGTGCAGGATGCGGCCGGGCTCGGCGTCGCGCCGGGGATCGTCAACGGTCGCCTGGAGTCGTGCGAGGACCCGGAGCGTGTCCGCGGCGAGCTCCGGATCGACCGGCAGCAGCTCGTACGCGGTGATCAGGGCGTCCCGCCCGAAGAGGGTGGCGTACCAGGGAATGCCCGCCGCGATGTATCGCTCTCCGGGCTCGGGACCTTCGTTCAGCAGCAGCAGCATGTCGCGGGCGGCGCGATCGAGCGCGCGCTGCACCCCGGGCTCGTCCGCCACGAACCGGGTGGCCCCGGCCTCCCACGCGTGCCGGTCCCGCTCCGGTTCCGTCCGATCGAGCACGGGCACCGAGATCCGCAGCGCCGCCAGGTCGTCCGCGGCCGCGTCGGGCCCTGAGCCAGCGGCCGTCCGGCTCGCAGCCTCGCGGGTCGCGCCCGGGCCGTCGCCTGGCTCGTCCGTCCGGTCGGCAACTTCGTCCGCCCGGCCCGCAGCCTCGCGGGTCACAGCGGCGCCATCCCCAGCGCGGTCGGCAACTTCGTCCGCCCAGATGGTCACCTCCAGGCGACGCTCGGCGCCTCCCGGGAGCCGCCAGTCCACCTCGACGAGCGGTCCCTGGACCCCGCCGGTCGAGCCATCCATCGCGGAGATCGGTTCGGAGAAGGCGACGTGGGTACGGCGCAGGACGCCGTCCCGTCCCCGGTAGCGGAAGCACACGCGCTCCCCAGCGACGAGCACGGGCAGCCACTCGCCGCGCGCATCCCGCTCGAGGCCGCGCACCTCGAAGAGATCCGCGGCGTCGGCCTCCAGGGCGAGCGAGAGCCGACAGCGCGCCTCGTCGGTGGTGAAGTTGTGCACCGTGACCCGCTCGTGGAACAGGTTCGACAGCAGGCGCTCGCGCCGCAGGCCGAGGGACTGGCGCGGCAGATCGGGGAGATCGGGGTTCGTGAGCTGCAACACCTCCGCCTCGGCGCCGCCAGAAGGCAGCGCCACGGGGCGCTCGCCGTTCAGGCGCAGCTCGTAGCGAGAGAGCACCCTGGTGTCGCCCCGGTACATGCCGAGCCCGTGCGGGTCGGGCCGGATGTCGCCGCGCGCATCCGACAGCAGCATCAGGTCGCGGCGCTTCAGGACCACGACCCCGGCAAGATCCGTCGCCGGGACGATCGTCGGTGGGCGACGGGAGATGCGGGACGGTCCGCCGGCTCGGCCCGCCGTCATCGGCCCGCGCGCCCCATCATCCGGGTCGGCACCCTGCGCCCCACCATCCGGGTCGGCACCCTGCGCCCGTCAGGCGTAGACCTCATCGCCGATCTCGGCCAGCCGCTCGGCCTGGTCCGTGGCGATCAGGGCATCGATGAGCCGGTCCAGGTCGCCGTCGAGCACGGCGGGCAGGCTGTGCAGGTCCATGCCGATTCGATGGTCGGTCACCCGGTCCTGCGGGAAGTTGTACGTACGGATCTTCTCTGCGCGCTCCCCCGAGCCGACCATGCTGCGGCGCGCGCTCGCCTCGGCCTCGTGCGCCTTGCGTCGCTCCATCTCCAGCAAGCGGGCGCGCAGCACGGCGAGCGCCTTGGCCTTGTTCTTGTGCTGGCTCTTCTCGTCCTGGATCGCAACGACCAGGCCGGTGGGAAGGTGCGTGATGCGCACCGCGGAGTCGGTCGTGTTGACGCTCTGGCCGCCGGGACCGGTGGAGCGGTAGACATCGATCCGCAGGTCGCGCTCGTCGATCTCCACGTCGACCTCGTCGGCTTCCGGGAGCACGGCCACGGTGACGGTCGAGGTGTGAATGCGACCGCTCGACTCCGTCTCCGGGACGCGCTGCACGCGATGGACGCCACCCTCGTACTTCAGCCGGCTGTAGGCGCCGTCGCCGTGGACCTCGAAGATCACCTCGCGCATGCCGCCGATGCCGGTCTCGTTGGCGTTCAGCACCTCAGTCGACCAGCGGTGGCGCTCGGCGTACCGCGCATACATGCGGAAGAGCTCGGCCGCGAACAGCGCCGCCTCCTCGCCACCCGCGCCGGCGCGGATCTCCATGATGACGTTGCGCTCGTCGTTGGGGTCGCGCGGCAGGAGCAGCAGGCGCAGCTCCTCGAGCAGCTCCGCCTCCACCGCCTCGAGGCGATGGACCTCCTCCTTGGCCAGCTCGCGGAGTTCCTCTTCGGCCTCGTGGTCGCGCATCGCCCGCGCGCCCTCCAGCTCGGCGCGCGTCGACGTCAGCCGCTCGTACGCGTCCACGATGGGCTGCATGCGGGCGAGCTCCTTGCCCAGCCGGCGCAACGTGTCCGGGTCGGCGATCACCTCAGGGCTGGCCAGCTGCTCCTCGACCTCGCGCTTCTGCCGCGCCAGATCCGCCAGGCGCTCTTCCAGGCTCATGGCCGCGCGCCGGTGGTGCCGTTCCGGCCCGGCGTCGCGTCGGGCGCTTCATCCGGCGGGACGGCAGGCACCGCGGCAGGCTCGTCGACCCCCGCCGTCGCAAGCAACAGGCTCGACTCGGACATCGGCCGGCGCGGCGGCTCCAGGCTGCCCGCCGGGATGGGCTCGCCGTCCGCGGCGAGTGCCTCCTGAAGCGACACGATCGCGACCTCGATCATGCTGTCATCGGGCTGCCGCGTGGTCAGCATCTGCAGCCAGATCCCCGGCAGGAAGATCCAGCGGACGAGCACGTGGTCTCGGTGTCGGGCCCCCCAGCGCAGCACTTCGTAGCTGACCGCGACGATCACGGGGATGAGCGCGATGCGACCCAGTATCGCGGTGATGAGGCTCTGCCCCGCCAGCAGGCTGAAGGCGAAGATGCTCACCACCACCACGACCAGGAGGAACTCCGTCCCGCAACGCTGGTGCGCCGTGGGGTATTTCCGCACCGCCTCGGGTGTCAACGGGTCGCCTGCCTCGAGCGCGTGGATCGACATGTGCTCCGCACCGTGGTACTGGAAGACGCGGCTGATCTCCGAGGAGCGCCCGACCAGCCAGAGATAGGCCAGGAAGACGACCAGCCGGATGACCCCCTCGAGGATGTGCTGGCCGATCGAGCCGCCGCCCACGGACGTGGCCGAGGATGCCAGCTGCGCGAGGAGGAGCGGCAGGACGAAGAACAGGCCGACCGCGAAGGCAAGCGAGAGGGTCAACGTCAGCGCGACGGCCCCGCCACCAAGCTCGATCCCCTCGCCGGATGCGGAAATGGCTGCCGAGCGCATCAGCCAGCGCGTCCCGATGATCAGGGTCTCGTACAGGACCACCAGGCCCCGCACGAGGGGCCAGCCCGAGGCGCGGTGCCTGTGGACAGGCGACTCGTCCAGCCGCTGCGCTTCCCAGACGATCATCCCGCTCGGGTGCCGCACCGCAACCGCAATCGCGTCGCGACCCCGCATCAGGACACCCTCGATGAGTGCCTGCCCTCCGTACGCGAACCGTGGCATCGGCTGTGCAGTCTACGCGGTGGTCGCGCCGGCGGCCGGCGCGGCGATATCGAGCGCGAAAGCGTCGCCCGCAGCCGGCGCGGCGCAATGGAGCGCGGGAGCGTCGCCGGCGGCTGGCGCGGCGCAATCGAGCACGGGAGCGTCGCCGGCGGCGGCCCGCGACGAGCGACGCACCGCGACGGACCGCGACGAGCGACGCACCGCGACGACGCGCGCCCAGGAAAGACGACATGCGGCGGACCCGGTCGGGTCCGCCGCCATCATCCGCACCGAACCAGGGTCGCTCAGGTGCGCAGCGAGCGCTCGAGGCGCCTCTGGAACCGCTCGACCTGCCCGGCGGTGTCGACGATCGTCTGCTTCCCCGTGTAGAAGGGGTGGCACTCCGAACAGATGTCGACGCGCAGGTTCGGCCGCGTCGATCCGACCGTGAACGTGCGGCCGCACGAGCCGCAGTGCACCTCGGCCTCGTAATACTTGGGGTGAATCCCGTCTTTCACTCGAACGTGCTCCTGTGCGGCCTTCCGTCCGGGCGTGCCCGGCGGTGGTCCGCCGCGTGCTGGGCGTCAGGCCTGCGGGGCGGTCCCCTCGGCGATGACGCGGATGCGTTTCTTGTCCCGCGTCACGTGCTCGAAGCGCACGCGACCGGCCACGGTGGCGAACACGGTGTAGTCCCGGCCGAGACCGGTGCCCTCGCCGGCGAGGAAGGTCATGCCCCGCTGCCGCACGACGATCGCCCCGGCCGGCACGAGCTGGCCATCGCCGGCCTTCACGCCGAGCCGCTGACCGACACTATCGCGCCCGTTCTTCGAGCTCGAGCCGGCCTTCTTGTGTGCCATGTCCTACTCGTCCTTCCTGGTCCGTGTCCGTCGTGGTCGCCCTTCCGACGGGGCTTCCGCGCCGGGCTCCGCCGCCGTGTCGGCGTCGGGCTCGGACGCAGCCTCAGGTGCCTCCGCCTCTGCCGCGCCTTCGGGCGCAGCGGCGCCCTCCGCCTCTGCCGCGCCTTCGGGCGCGGCGGCGCCTTCGGGCGTTGCAGGCGCAGCAGCACCTTCGGGCGCACCCGCCTCGGCAGCACCTTCGGCCGCCTCCTGTGCGGCCTCCTCGCCCAGCTGCGGAACGGTGGCCTCGGTCTCCGGCGTCTCCGTCCTCGCTGCCGCACGCCCACGGCGTCGCCTGGCGGGCGCCGCCGACGTCTCGCCCTCTCCGCCTTCGGCGGCCACCTTGGCGGCCTCGGCGGCCTGGCGGGCAAGCTGGTCGGCCAGCGCACGGTCTGCGGCAGCTTGCTCCTTGGCAGCGTCGGCCGCGGCCTCCTCGAGGCGCTGCCGCTCGGTCCGCGCCGCGTCAGCCAGCTTCGCCGCGCTCCGGTTGCCGTACACGATATCGGCGATACGCAGCACGGTCTGGTCCTGCCGGTGGCCGTGCTTGACGCGGCGCCGCGCCTTCGGCTTGTACTTGAACACCACGACCTTGTCGGCGCGGTCCTGGCGAACGACGCTGGCGCTCACCCTGGCACCTTCGACGAGCGGCTGACCGATGGCGGTCGCGTCGTCGTCGGCCACCAGCAGCACGCGCTCGAACTCGAGCACCTGTCCAGGGTCGCCGTCCAGGCGTTCGACGGCGATCTCGCTGCCCAGCTCGACCCGATACTGTTTCCCGCCCGTCTCGATGACTGCGTACATGGGACCTCTGATGGCCTGGCACATGGAAACGCCCCCCGACGCTGTCGGGGCGCGAACGACGATGGTACTGTCGCTCCGCGATCCCGTCAAACGCGCTGCTCGTTCGGCACCTCCGTGACACCTCGCACACCGGCAAGGCCGAGAACTCGGCCGGAAGTCTCGCGACCCGGGCCGGATGGTCCGCGCGCCACGCAGCGCGGGGCCGCATGGGTCCGCGCCCCACGCGACCCGGGCCGGATGGTCCGTGCGCCGCCGGCTCGCCGCGTGCGAGACTTCGACGCACGAGGGTCGAGCACGGGCAAGCCAGGAGACACACGGATGACCACACTGATGCGCCGTGAGATCGGCGAGATCCCTTCCGTCGTCGAGCGCCTGGTGCACGATTCGGGCGCGGCCGAGCAGGTTGCGGAAGCGATCCGGCGCGCGCACCCACGGTACCTCACCATCGTCGCGCGCGGCACCTCCGATCACGCCGGCGTCTACGCGCGCTACCTGTTCGAGGCCCTGGCCGGCCTGCCGTCCGGCCTCGCCGCCCCCTCGATCACCACCGTGTACGGAGCGCACATCGACTGGCGCGACGTGCTGCTGCTGTCCCTCTCCCAGTCGGGCATGGGCCCCGACGTCACCGAGGTGACGGAGACCGCCCGCCGCGGTGGCGCGCTCACCGTGGCTATCACCAACGCGATCGACTCGCCGCTCGCCTCCGCTGCCGAGCACGTGCTGCCCTGCGAGGCCGGCCGGGAGATGAGCGTGGCCGCGACCAAGACCTACGTTGCCGAGCTGACGATCATCGCGGCCCTGGCCGCCCGCGTGGCGGGGAGCCGGGAGATGCTCGAGCGGCTGCAGGCCCTGCCGGACGTCCTGTCGGCCACGATCGCCTCGAGCGAAGCCTGGCTCGTCGCGCACGATGGGCCAGTCGATGCGCACGTGACCGCCGACCGGACCCTCGTCGTGTCGCGGGGGTTCAACCTGTCGACCGCGCTCGAGGTCGCGCTGAAGTTGAAGGAGACCGCGCGCATCTTCGCCGACGGGTACTCCAGCGCCGACCTCCTCCACGGGCCGATCGTGCTCGCCGGCCCCGACGTGCCGGTGCTCTGCCTCCGCCCGGACGGACCGGTCGGGGCGGCCATCGACGCCGGCATCGACGTTGTGCGGCGAGCGGGCGCCGAGCCCTGGATCGTGGGAGGCGCGGAGGTCGCGGGTCGCGCTCGGGCGCTGGCCATCGCGGAGACCGTCCCCGAGCCACTCACGCCGATCGCCTACGTCGTGCCGGGTCAGCTGCTCGCCGAATCCGTCGCGCGGCGGCGCGGCCTGGACCCGGATGCCCCCGCGGGCCTTTCCAAGGTGACCCGCACACACTGAACGCACAGGAGGGCACCGGGCCGCTGCCGGCACCCCCGTTCGCGATCGAAGCCGCCCGCGCCGGGTGGTACCCTCGTCCATGATGACGAGCGCGGATCGCCGCCGTCTGCGGGCACCCACGCCCAGGGTGGCGCTGCTGATCGCGGCCGTCGCCGTGGCCGCGGTGGTGCTCTACCTGGGTCGCGAAGCGCTGACCCCGTTCATCCTCGGCCTGGTCGTGATCTACGTGCTCGATCCGGCCGTGGAGTGGCTCTCCCGGGGGCGCCTGCCTCGCTGGCTGGCCGTACTGGTCGTCTATGCCGTGGCCCTGGGCGTGGTGGTCGAGGGGCTGAACCTCATCCTTGCGCCTTTCGTCGAGCAGGTGCAGGGGTTCGCCAGGGACCTCCCGCGCTTCACCAGCGCGCTCCAGGACCAGCTCCAGCAACTGAGCCAGACCTATCGCGGGCTCAATCTCCCGCCGGAGATCCGGTCCATCGTCGACGAAGCCATCGCGGGCGCGTCACGCCAGGCCAGCGGGGTGAACGTCGGCGTGCTCCTGCCGATCGCGACCTCCATCGCCAGCACGCTGAGTTCGATTTTCGGCTACCTGCTGATCCCCGTGTGGGCCTTCTACATCCTGAAGGACCGCCCGAAGCTCACGACGTACTTCGACCGCGCGCTGCCGGAGGAGTGGCGGACCGACACGTGGGCGGTGCTGCACATCGTCGATCGCGTCTTCGGGCGCTGGCTGAAGGGGCAGCTGTGGCTCGGCCTGACGGTGGGAGTCGCGACGTTCGCCGGGCTCCTGGTCATGGGCTCCGTCGTCGACCCGATCTTCGCGCGCTTCGCCCTCCTGCTGGCCATCCTGGCGGGACTCCTGGAGCTGCTCCCCATCATCGGACCGATTCTGGCCGCCGTGCCGACCGGCCTGATCGCGCTCACCGTCTCGCCGCAGGCGGTGCTGGCGGTGATCGTCCTGTACACGGTGGTCCAGCAGGTGGAGAACAACGTCCTGGTGCCGAAGATCCAGGGCGACGCCGTGGAGCTCCATCCCGCCATCGTGATGTTCGCCCTGGTGGTCGGCGCCACGATCGCCGGGTTGCTGGGCGCCATCCTCGCACTGCCCCTGACCGCCGCCGGCCGCGACGTGTTTCGCTACCTGTTCCGCCGGCTGAGCGAACCCGCCGAACCGCCCGCGCAGGCGGCTGCGCAGGCCGCGCAGGCCACGGTGGCGCCCGCCGCGGAGCTGCGACCACCGCCAGCGGAGGGGGATGGCGCGGAGGGGGTACCGGTGCGGGTGGTACAGGTGGAGTCTGGACATCCGGAGCACAACGCGCTACCTGTTGACGCAGTGGAAACGGGCGATCTCGGGATCAGCCCAATCGTTCGCACGAGCAGAGAACCGCACGCGTGACGGAGTCCTTCGACCTCTACAAAACGTTGCAGGTGGATCCGCAGGCCGAACCGGAGGTGATCCGCGCGGCCTACCGGCGCCTGGCCCGCAAGTACCATCCCGACCTCTCCGACGGGGAGGAGGCCGCGCAGCGGATGGCGGCGATCAATCGCGCCTGGGAGGTCCTGCGCGATCCCGGCCTTCGGGCGCGGTACGACCAGGAACGCGGCGGTGACCCGCTCGGCGACCCGCGGTGGATGGCTTCCTCGAGCGGGCCGCGGGAGGCCGCTCCGTCAGCCGGGCACTGGCAGGCGACCCGGGGTGGCCGCTGGCAGGCACCCCAAGACGGCGGCCGCTGGCAGGCACCATCGGGCCAGCAGCGCGCTTCGACCTTCGACCCACGCTGGGGGTGGGGCGAGGTCGGGCCGCGCCCTGCCGAGCGGGTGAGTCGTGACTGGACCTCGGGCCGATCGAGCTACGGGAGCGGCTACGACGAGCGCACGATGCGCGCACCGGATGGCGAGGGCGCCGCGGGACCGCCGCCCGGGAATCCCTCCGGCAGCGTCCTCAACTTCGGGCGGTATGCCGGTTGGTCCCTCGGGGAGATCGCCCGGCGCGACACCGACTTCCTCGAGTGGCTCGACCGGATGCCCATCGGCCGTCCGTACCGCGACGAGATCGACACCCTGCTGCGTCGACTCGGACGGCGCCGCAGCGCCCCCTCGGCGCAGGCGCCGCAGCGTGGTCTATTCCGCCGGCGCTAGACCGCGCCCGGCGGCCCGCCTCACCACCAGACCGCGCCCGGCGGCCCGCCTCACCACTTGGGTTTCGCCTGTCGCAGGTTGATCGACTGCAGGATCCCGAGTCCGGCGGCCGTGCTGACCAGCGACGCGCCGCCGTAGGTGATGAACGGCAGCGGGATGCCGGTGATGGGCATGATGCCGATCACCATCCCCATGTTCACCAGCATCTGGAAGAGCAGCAGCGAGGCCATCCCGCCGGCGAACGCGACCCCGAAGAGATCCTCCGAGTGCCACGCGACCAGCAAGACGCGCCACAGCAGCGCCACGAACAGGCCCACCACGACCAACCCGCCGACGAAGCCGAGTTCCTGGGACAGCATGGCGAAGACGAAGTCGGTGGACTGCACGGGCAGGAAGTTGAGCTGCCCGGCCGTGCCGTTGGTGAGCCCCTTGCCGAACGGCCCGCCTGAGGCGACCGCGAGCATCGACTGGATGACGTGATAGCCGGAGCCCTGCGGGTCGGCGGCAGGATCGAGGAACGAGATCAGGCGCTGGCGCTGGTAGTCATGCAACAGGTAGGTCCACACGAGGGGGAACGAGGCGACAGCCCCGGCGGCCAGCACGCTCAGCCAGCGCAGATTCGCCCCTGAGATGAAGAGCGTGCCCGCGAGGATGGCGAGGAAGACGAGCGAAGTGCCCAGGTCCGGCTGCAGGGCGACCAGCACGAGCGCGGGCCCCACGAGCACGCCGGCGCCGACGATCGTCCAGAAACTCCTGATCTGGTCACGGCGCCGCGCGATCCAGCTCGCCAGCACGATCGCGGTGAGGATCTTCGCCAGCTCGGAGAACTGGAACTGCATTCCCAGGACGCTCACCCAGCGCGCCGAGCCGCCCACCCCGCTGCCCACCGCCAGGGTGGTCACCAGGAGCCCCAGGTCGATGACGTAGATCGGGCCAGCGAACGACTTCAACCAGCGGTAGTCGATCGCCGCAGCGACGACGAAGACCACGGTGGCCAGCATGGCCCAGAGGAGCCCCCGGGTGAAGGTCGAGCCCGCGCTGAAAGGCGCCACGCCCTGCGAGTAGTCGTTCGAGTAGGCCATCACCAGGCCAAGGCCCATGAGGAGCGTGGCGTAGATGATGAGCTGTGGGTCGAAGTACCCCAGCGCAGCGATGGCCGGACGGTTGCTCCAGTGCTGGAACTTCGCCGACTCGAGCCGCATCACACCCATCGCACGTGCCTCAATAGATCGGCTCGATGAGGTTCGGCAACCGGTAGTCCTTCTTCATGTGGAAGTGCATCTGCAGGAAGTACTGGACGGCTTCGAGGGCCACGTTGCCGAGGCTGTTCGATGAGTCGAAGGCAAAGGCCACGAAGGCCAGGTGCACATCGTTGGTCTTCGCGAAGTTGCAGCTCGGCGAGACCCACCCCGCGACCCACGTGTTGAAGGGCAGGTGCCCGCCGATCTTCTGGCTGCCGTACTGCGCTGTGCCGGTCTTGGCCGCGGTGCAGATCGGCATGTCCACCAGGTTCAGCGTGTGACGGATGAGGACCGCCTCGTGGTCGCCCTCGCGAACTGTCTGCAGGACCGACTGCGGAATGTCGATCTTCCGCGTGAGGATGGGCTTGAAGGGGCGTACCACCGAGCCGTCGGGCGCCAGGATCTTGCTGACCACCTGGGGCTGGTACAGCTTGCCGCCATTGATGAGCGCGCTGTACGCATCGATGAGCTGGATCGGAGTAACGGCGTCATAGCCCTGTCCGATGCCGGCCAGGTACACCTCGCCCGGGTAGATCGGCTGGCCGAGCGTATCCATCTTCCAGGCGTTCGAGGGGACGATCCCTGACACCTCGCCGGGCAGATCGATTCCGGTCGGCGCGCCGAAGCCGAACTGCTTCGCCCAGTACGCGAGCTTGTCGATCCCCACCATCGCCGCCAGCTGGTAGAAGAAGGTGTCGCTCGACTGCGCCAGCGCCCCGATGACGTTCAGTGGACCGAACCCGGCGTGATTCCAGTCGTAGAAGCGCTGCGAGCCAAGGGTCAGGAACGGGTACGTCTGGATGAGGGTGGACGGCGTGATCTTGCCGTCGGCGAGCCCCGCCGAGGCGGTGACCAGCTTGTAGGTCGAGCCGGGTGCGTACTGCTCCTGGATCGCGTTGTTCAGCAGTGGATCGAGCGGGTCGTTGACGAGCTTCTGGTACTCGCTGGTGGTGATCCCCTTGGCGAACTGGTTGTCGTCATAGGTGGGCAGGTTCACCATGGCCAGCACCTGACCCGTCTGGGGATCCATCAGGATGAAGGTGCCCTTCTGCAGGCCGGCCGTCTTGAGTGCCCATTCGAGCGCCTTCTGTGCCTCCGCCTGCATCTGCAGGTTGATGGAGAGCTGGAGCGTGTCGCCGGTCTGCGGCTGCTGCAGCACGGAGAGCACCTGAATCGGACGTCCGGCGGCGTCCCGCTCGACCTGCTCCATCCCGTACGTGCCGCGCAGTTGCGTCTCGTACTGCGCCTCCAGCCCCGCCTGGCCGATGAAATCGTCGGGCTGGTAGCCCTTGCCCTGCAGCTGCTGCAGCTGCTGCGGGCTGATGGCGCCCGTGTATCCGAGGATCTGCGAGAGCAGGGAGCCGTACTTGTACTGCCGCTGCGCC
This sequence comes from Candidatus Limnocylindrales bacterium, assembly GCA_046704705.1. Taxonomy (GTDB): domain Bacteria; phylum Chloroflexota; class Limnocylindria; order Limnocylindrales; family CSP1-4; genus JBJKRK01. The sequence continues at coordinate 14,606 of JBJKRK010000231.1, forward strand.
TCCACCACGACCTGGACTCCAGGCAGCGCGTAGCTCTCCTCCGAGATGAAGCGCGCGACACTGGCGTCGACATTCGAGGCGATCCGCACGAGGTCGAAGCGCGACCCCGGGTTCGCGTCGATCGTCTCGTTGATCTGCGTCGTGGAGATTCCCAGGAGCTGGCTGAGCCGCGAGACCACCGCGTCGCGTTCGGTGAAGGGCAGATCTGCCGGACGCACCTTCACGCTGTACGAGGGCACGTTGATCACCAGCGGGTCGCCCGCGCTGTCGACGATCAGGCCTCGCTCGGACGGCAGAGGCTGGAGCACCACGCTCTGCAGCTGTTCCTGCCGGCTGTAGTAGCCGCCCTGTGCGACCTGCAGGTAGAAGAGGCGCGCCGTCAACGTCCCCGCGACGAGGAGGACGGCGAGCCCGAACACGGCGAACCGGGCAAGCAGCCGGGTCCCAGTCCCGGCCTGCCCGGCCCCGCTCAGGCTGTCACCAGTCGATCCGATCATGAGCTCCGAACCGCATCCACGCCCACTGGCCGAGGAGGGCCAGTGGGATGCTCAGGACTGTGTTCTCGATCGCGATCGGCACGACCGGGCCGATCGGGTCGACGACGGTGAGCGGGCCGGCCGCCGCGGCCAGCACGCCCAGGAAGAGAAGCTGATACACGAAGGTCAGCACGAAGGTCGCGGCGATCGCCGTCGCCAGCCGATTGCGGCCCAGGAAGCGCGCTCCGACGGCTGCCAGCCCGACGGCGACCAGCAGCGCGAGTGTCGTCGACCCGAGGGGCCGAACGGGCGCGCTCAGCAGATCCAGCATCAGCCCTCCGACGAAGGCCCAGGTGTAGCCGGTTTGGGCGCCGATCGTGACGGTGGCCACGATCGCGAACGTCAGTACCAGATCAGGTCTCGCGCCGTTCACGATGACGAATGGCGCGACACTCGTCTCCAGCAGCGCCACCACCACGGCGCCGACCGCGGCGAGGGCGATGCTCATGTAGGTCAATCCCTCAAGATCCGCCCGCTGCAGTCCATGCCATACCGCTGGCCGGGGCAGCGTCGGGCGGCACGTTGTCAGCGGAGTATACGCCGCGTCCCAGCGGGCTCCGGAGAGCAACGTGCCGGGTGTGGCGAACGGCAGCGGGCTCCGGAGAGCAACGTGCCGGATGCCGCGCACAGCAGCGGGCTCCGGTGGGGCCCGGCAAACCCCCGCGACGTGGGCACGTGTATCAAGGCTCACGTCCCAGGGTTGATCCGAGTCGAGCCGCGAGGGACGAGATCGGATCGGGGCACCCCTCACCGTCTTCCGGCCCGGTACGGCAGGATCCGCTATGAGGCGGCGGGCAGAGTCCGGTAGGTAATCGTCACCTCGAAGAGCGTCCCAGCCGGATAGTCGTGCCCGAGATGGTGCAGCCAATCGCGCTCGGGGAAACCAAGACCGATCACGAGGTCCCCGTGCCGCCATGCCAGTCTCGTGGGCCTGCCGTCGCGCATGGCGACGTATCCAGACGGAGCAGGCTGCCAGCCATCCGCCTCGAAGAGCGCCGCGTGCCACGCGACAACCGTGCCCTCGTCCTCCTGCGAGACGTACAGGCGGGTGGCATACGCGTGGTTCGCTCCCTCGATGGACCAAGAGGCATCGCCGCCGGACGTCGCGAGGCTGACTGCCCCCGGCATCTCCGCCGCGAACTCCGGGGTCGCTGCGAGCTCCGTGCTCGATGGCTCGTTTGGCGCGCAGCCGACCACGGCGAGGAGCACGAGCAGCAACCCGGCGCCACGTGCGACGTATGCCCTGGCCCGCCCTCGCCACGGCTCCACGGCCGAGATAGCCATCTCCCAGATCCTCATCCGGCGCCGTCGCCGGGTCAATGGGTCGCACCCGGGTTGTTGAGCCCGCCTGAACCGCACGGGTCTCGATCGACCCACGGCGCATCCGGCGCCGATGGCGGTCCTGCAGGGGTGCACCGTGGAATGCGTCTCCGGGAAGGGTGAGGCAGGTCGGACCGCGCAGGCGCCGCGCACTGGTCGCCGACCCGCTGCATCGTGGGTGACATCCCCCCGGGACGGCGACGCGGCCACCGACCCTGAGGCGTCCACGAGGCCGGGGAGACTGCGCTGCCGGACTTCCTCGCGCCGGTGCGCTCACGTCTGGCGTGGCGTGGTTTCACGTGAAACGATCCGCGGCCCCTCGCGCCGGTGCGTCGACGCCCTGCACCCATGCTCGCTGAGAGGTGCCTCGCGCGGCAAGCACGCTACTCGCTCATCAGGCCAAGCCTATCGCGCTGCCCGCCCGCGAAGGCACAACGGCGTGAGACGAGCGCGCCAGGACGCTGCCCCCGTGCGAGCGGCTGACGCGCGGGCGGCACCGGCGCTGAACACAGCGGGCGCGGGCCCAGAGGGTCCCGTTCCTCGGCCTGGGCCGCAAACAGGGGAGGGCGCCGGCCGGGGCGCCATCTCGGCTGGGGTCGCCGACCAGGGGCACGAGCGTTCCCGCAGCCGTCGAGCCATGTGGGCGTCGGGGCGGTCCGACGGCCGCTCCCGCGGAACCTGAAAGCCACGCGCCGACTACAATTAGGTGTGTTCCACGCGTACCGACCGGGAGGCTCGTTGGGAGAGGCGATCGCGTGCGCCAACCAGAAGGGAGGCGTCGGCAAGACCACCACGGTCGTCAACCTCGGCTCGTACCTGGCCCTCGCCGGCCAACGAGTGCTGGTCGTCGACCTCGATCCACAGGGCAATGCCACGAGCGGGTTTGGTATCGATAAAGCTGATGTAGAGCGCTCCGTCTACGATGCGTTGTGCGAGACGGCACCCGCCGCCGATCTGGTGGTGTCGACCATGGTGGAGCGGCTGTCGTTGATCCCCGCATCACTTGCGCTGGCCGGTGCCGAGGTCGAGCTCGCGCCGCTCGAGCAGCGCGAGCGGCGACTGGCCCGCTCGCTCGAGCCGTTGCTTCCCGCCTACGACTACGTCCTCGTCGACTGCCCGCCCTCTCTCGGGCTGCTCACGATCAACGCGCTGACGGCGGCCGACTCGGTCCTCATCCCGCTCCAGTGTGAGTACTACGCACTCGAGGGCCTGAGCCAGCTCATCGCCACCATCAACCTGGTTCGCGACCACCTCAACCCTCAACTCGCCATCAAGGGGGTGATCCTCACGATGTACGACGCGCGCACGAACCTCTCCGCCGAGGTCCGCAAGGAAGCGCGGCGGCACCTCGACGGAAGTGTCTTCGACACGATCGTGCCGCGCAGCGTGCGCCTCTCCGAGGCCCCCAGCTACGGTCAACCCATCGTGACGTACCGCCCCGATTCGAAAGGAGCGATCGCGTACCGGGATCTCGCGGCAGAGCTCCTCGCCCGGGACAGCCGGGCCGCGGGCCGTGAGGCGACTGACGGCGCGCCGGTGCTGGGAGGGAGTCGATGAGCGCCGCGGCACCCCGGTCCAGCGGCCTCGGCCGCGGGCTCGCGGCCCTCATCCCGTCACGGACGGCCAGCCTGGCGGCGCCGGCGGAGATCCCCATCGCGCGCATCCAGGCGAGCCCGTACCAGCCACGCAAGCGGGTTGACCAGGAGGCGCTGCAGTCGCTCGCCGACAGCATCGTCCAGCACGGCATCCTGCAGCCGATCCTCGTCACGGAGACGCTGGAGGGCTACCGCCTGATCGCCGGCGAGCGGCGCCTCCGGGCCGCCGAGCTCGCCGGCCTCGATCGCGTCCCGGCCGTGGTACGACAGCTGGCCGACCAGGAGCAGCTCGAGCTGGCGCTGGTGGAGAACATCCAGCGCGCCGACCTGAACCCGCTCGAGGAAGCGTCCGCGTACCGTCAACTCGTCGACGAGTTCGGGCTGAGCCAGGACGAGGTTGCGCGCCGCGTCGGCCGATCGCGCCCCAGCATCACCAACACACTTCGGCTGCTCGAGCTCGCGCCGACCGTGCAGGACGCCGTCCGGGACGGCACGATCACGGAAGGTCACGCCCGCGCCATCGCCGGCCTCGATCGGACGGCCGACCAGGAGGCGCTGCTGGCCGTCATCGTCGCGCGGGGCCTGTCGGTGCGCCAGTCCGAGGAGCTCGCACGCCGGCTGAAGCAGCGCGCCGACGAACCGCCGCCGACGCCGACGGCACCGCCCCCCACCGACCCGGATCTCGAGCGCATCGAGGCGGAACTGCGAACCGTGCTCGGCACGAAAGTGAACCTGGCGCGCTCTCGGCGCGGGGGACGCATCGTGATCGAGTTCTACGACGACGATGATCTGAACCGCCTGTACGAGCGGCTCGTGGGGACGCCCGCATGACCGAGTCGCTGGTCAAGCGGCCTGCCGGCGGACCGGTGTCCGGCAATGGCTCCGGGGCTGGTTCGGGCGGTGGCCGGAACCGGGGCCACGCGGGCGCAGGCGGCTCGCACGACTACAACGCGGAGAGCATCCAGGTACTGGAGGGGCTCGAAGCGGTCCGCCGCCGGCCCGGGATGTACATCGGCTCGACCGACGGGCGCGGCCTCCATCACCTCGTGTGGGAAGTCGTCGACAACTCGATCGACGAGGCGATGGCTGGCTTCGCCACCTGGATCCGGGCAACGATCGAGCAGGATGGGAGCATCCTGGTGGAGGACGACGGGCGCGGCGTGCCCGTGGGCCGGCATCGCACGGGGAAGGACGCGCTGGAGGTCGTGCACACCGTCCTCCACGCCGGCGGCAAATTCGGCGGGGGCAGCTACAAGGTCTCCGGCGGTCTCCACGGCGTCGGCGTGAGCGTGGTGAACGCCCTGAGCTCATGGATGCGCGTCGAGTCGGCCCGGGACGGGAAGGTCTGGGGGCAGGCGTACGAGCGGGGCAAAGCCACCGGGCCCGTCCAGCAGCTCGGTCCGGCCCGGGGCAGGCACGGCACCACGACCGCGTTCATGCCCGACGCGCAGATCTTCGAGACGCTCGAGTGGAGCTTCGACACCATCGCACAGCGCCTCCGCGAATCCGCGTACCTCAACAAGGGCCTCTGGATCAGCCTGACCGACCGGCGCAGCACGCCGGAGCGGGAGCGGTCCTTCTACTTCGAGGGGGGCCTGGCCAGCTTCGTCCGTCACCTCAACAAGAACAAAGAGCCGCTCCACGCCAGGCCCATCGTCATCGACCGGCGCGAGGGCCCGACCTCCATCGAGGTGGCGCTCCAGTACAACGACAGCTACACGGAAAACGTGCTCGCCTTCGCGAACAACATCAACACGGTCGACGGCGGGACGCACGTGACCGGCTTCCGGGCTGCGCTCACGAGCTCCCTGAACGACTGGGCGCGACGGGCCGGGCTGCTGCGCGACAACGACGGCAACCTCTCCGGCGACGACGTCCGCGAGGGCCTGACGGCCGTCATCAGCGTGAAGCTCCTCGAGCCGCAGTTCGAGGGCCAGACGAAGGCCAAGCTCGGCAACGCGGACGTCAAGGGCCAGGTGCAGGCGGCGGTCGCCGACGGCCTCGGCCAGTACCTCGACGAGAACCCCGCCGACGGCCGGCGGATCATCGACAAGTGCCTCACCGCCTCGCGCGCCCGTGAAGCCGCCCGGAAGGCCCGCGACCTCGTGATCCGCAAGGGGGCCCTGGAGGGAGGCACGCTCCCCGGCAAGCTCGCCGACTGCCAGGAGCGGGACCCGGCGCAGAGCGAGCTGTACATCGTGGAGGGCGACTCAGCCGGCGGCTCGGCGAAGCAGGGTCGCGATCGGCGCTTCCAGGCCATCCTGCCGCTCCGCGGCAAAGTGCTGAACGTCGAAAAGGCGCGCCTCGACAGGATCCTCGGCTCGGAGAACGTCCGGCCGCTGATCATCGCACTCGGGGCCGGCATCGGCGAGACGCTCGACCTGGCCAAGCTGCGCTATCACCGCATCATCCTGCTCGCCGACGCGGACGTCGACGGCGCCCACATCCGGACGCTCCTGCTCACCTTCTTCTTCCGCCACATGCCGCAGGTGATCGAGCAGGGGTACCTGTACATCGCGCAGCCGCCGCTCTACCGCGTCAGTACGGGCAAGACGACGCGCTACGCCCGCGACGAACGCGAGCGGGACGAGATCGTGCGCGAGATGAAGACGAAGAACGCGACCATCCAGCGCTTCAAAGGCCTGGGCGAGATGAACCCCGAGCAGCTCTGGGAAACCACGATGAACCCGGCCACCCGCACGCTGCTTCAGGTGAACGCCGACGATGCCGCGATCGCCGACGAGGTGTTCACGACGCTGATGGGCGAGCGCGTGGCACCGCGTCGCGACTTCATCAAGTCCGAAGCCCGCAAGGTACGCAACCTCGATGTCTGAACCCGGCATGAACCCCATCGACCTCGGCACCGGCCGGCGCCCGTTCCTGCGGCCGCACGCCTGTTTCGCCTGTGGCGAGCTGAACGTCCACGGCCTCCACCTGCAGCTCCACGTCGGGAATGGTCGCTGCACCACGGAGTTGACGCTCGAGGACCGTTTCCAGGGCTGGGACGGGATCGCGCACGGGGGCATCACCAGCACGATCCTCGACGAGCTCATGGCCTGGGCGTTGCTCGACGTCGATTCGTGGGGGCTGACGGCGCGGCTCTCCGTGGAATTCAGGCGCCCGGTCCCGATCGGCCGGCGGCTGCAGGGCGAGGGCTGGATCGTCGACCGACGCCGGCGCATCACGCATACGCGGGCCCGCCTGCTCGACGCGGAAAGCGGCGAGATCCTCGCCGAAGCCGAGGCGACGTATGTCGACGCGCCCCCGGCCGAGCGCGAGCGCCTCCGCCGCAACTACGAGCTGCACGCCGACGACGCCCCCGGCGGCGCGGAAGGCGCGCCGGGCGCCGGCATGCCGCGCCGC
>JBJKRK010000232.1:0-9118 GCA_046704705.1 Candidatus Limnocylindrales bacterium
GCTGTGCCTCCGCGGTCGCGGCCGCCAGGCGGGCCGCTTCCTCGCGCCGCGTCCGCGTGCGCTCCTGCTCCGCGTCGCGGCGCAGGTCCCGCGCGCGCGCTTCGGCATGCGCCGCTCGCTCCAGGGCTTCCTCAGCCTCCCGTTGCTGCACCTTGATCGAGGCGAGCGTCGCCTCGAACTCAAGCTGCGCCCGCGAGAGACGTGCCCGCGCGTCCTGCACCAGCTCCGAACGGAGCCCCAGCCGCTCGGCGATTGCGAAGGCCTGGCTGGTGCCCGGCAGCCCGATGGTGACGTGATACGTGGGGCTGAGCGTCTCCAGGTCGAAGTCGACCGAGGCGTTCCGGGCTCCCGGGGTGTTGTGCGCGTAGATCTTCAGCTCGGCGTAGTGCGTCGTCGCCGCGACCAGCGCACCGGAGCGGATGAAGTGGTCGAGCAGCGCCTGGGCCAGCGCCGAGCCCTCCGTCGGGTCGGTGCCCGCGCCCAGCTCATCGAGCAGCACGAGCGTGCCCGGGCCCGCGGCCTCCACGATGCGCACGATCGCCTGAAGGTGACTGCTGAACGTCGACAGCGATTGCGCGACCGACTGCTCGTCGCCGATGTCCGCGAACACGTCACGGAAGACCGGCAGCTTGCTGCCGGGCAGCGCCGGGATGTGCAGACCGGCCTGGTGCATGAGCGAGAGCAGCCCGATGGTCCGCAGGGTGACCGTCTTGCCGCCGGTGTTCGGCCCCGTGACGACGAGCGCTGTGAACTCGCCGCCCAGCCGAACGTCGATCGGCACGACGCGTCCGCGGAGTCCCGGGTGGCGGGCGCCCAGGAGCTCGACGGACGCGGGGGCGCCCTCGGACAGGGCACTGCCGGCCGGAGATGGCACGCGCGCTGCGGTGCCCGTGCCGTCCGGAGTCGGGAGGCCCGCTGACGAGCCCGGGCCGTCCGGAGTCGGCAGACCCGCCGAGGGGGCGGTGCCATGGACGGGCGACGCGCCTTCCGACTCGGAGGATGCGCCACGGGGGGTGGGCCACGCAGACACCACCGTCTCGGCCCGGACTGCATCCATCTCCTCGGCGAGCCGCGCCCGCGCCATCCAGAAGTCGAAGCGGGCCAGCGCGTCCAGGGTCTCCCGCAGCGCCGGCGCCTGGGCCCCCACCTGGGCGGAGAGCGCGTCGAGGATCCGCTCCACCTCCGCCTGCTCGCTGAGCTGCGCCTCGCGCCAGGCGTTGCCCAGCTCGACCGCCACAAGTGGCTCGACGAACAGCGTCTGGCCGCTCGATGATTGGTCGTGCACGATGCCACGCACCCGCCCGCGAGCCTCGCTCCGCACCGGCACCACGTAGCGCCCGTTGCGCAGCGTGATGATCGGTTCCTGCAGCGCCGAGGCCAGCTCGCCGCCGTGCACCAGCTGGTCCAGCCGTCCGCGCAGCCGCTCGTAGGCCACGCGAACCGCCCGACGCAGCCCGCCGAGGCGTGGAGAGGCACTGTCGAGCACCTCCCCAGCCGGATCGATGCTGCGCTCGATCGTGGCACGCAACGCGGGAAGCGGCTGCAGCTGGCGTCCGAGCTCCCGCAGGCGCGGCCGCCGCTCGCCCGTCAGGGCGCGCTGCAGCTGCGCAGCCGCCTCCAGCGTCGCCTGCACCTCCAGGAGCGCCGTCGGGTCGAGCTGCCCGGCGCGGGCCGCCCGTTCGACCGAGGGCCCGATGTCGCGGGCCCCGCCGATACCGCTGCCCGGGTGCTCCTCGAGGAACGATCGCGCTTCGTCGGTCTCATCGAGCATTCGAGTCACGATGACCGGCTCGTCGCTCGGCTCGAGCGCCTCGGCAAGACGACGCGATGGACCGAACCCGGCCAGCTCGGCCAGCCGGGCCCGCACCACGGGAAACTCGAGGAGTTGCTGCGACCGTCTGTCCACGCGGCTACCCGTGCATCCGACTGGAGAGCGCCGGGCTGCCCGCCACCCCGAAACGGTACGGGAGCCGGGCCCACGGGTCGCCCGCGTACGCCACGCCGACCCGCGGCCCGGAGACCACCACGGGTGGCCGCTGCCCGTCCGGCGGCGCAGCGATCCACAGCACGCCCACCTGGGTCAGGTCCTGGCCCTGGAGCGTACCGTCGATGGCCAGCGCGGCGCAGAGGCGCGCAGGTCCGGCCGCCAGCCGCTCGGTCGCGTCGCGCGGCCGCCCGCGCAGGCGACGTTGCTCCTCGACGCCGACCTCGGGGAGGACAGCGCGAATCAGCACCGCGCCCGCCTCGCCCTCCTGTTCCGTCACCACGTTCAGGCACCAGTGCATGCCGTAGATGAAATACACGTACGCGTGCCCCGGAGGCCCGAACATCACCCGGTTCCGCCGCGTGGGGCCGGAGCGCGCGTGACTGGCGAGGTCCTGCGGACCGAGATACGCCTCCGTCTCGACGATCGTGCCACCGAGGAGCAGCCCGGCGGCGGTGCGCCGCCAGAGCCGCGCCCCCAGAAGCGCGGGCGCGACCTCCGTGGCGGAGCGGGCGTAGAAGGCACGCGGCAGCGGCTCCGTCGGCAGCTCGGGCCCGGGTACGACGCCCCCGTGCTCGGGCCGCAATTCCTGGGGCTCGGGCCCGGGTGCCACGTCCCCCCCAACCGAGGACGCGGCGCGCCGGTCCGGAGCCTGCGTCGCGGGCGACAGTCCGCCCGGATCGCCTGGGACGTGCCGTCCTGGCGCGGGCGCGCGCGGCGGCAGGCTCATCGGGCGCCGGGCAGTGTCGGCGTGTCGGCGATCAGTACGGAGCAGCGTGGATCGCCGCCGGGACGAACGGGCCAAAGATCGCGAGCAACCCGGGCACGAACCCCTGCCGCAGGAAGTTCGCGATTGCCGAGTCACCGAGCGCGCGATCGATATCGTGGAGCCACGGCACGTCCGCCCCCGACACGACCACCGACCGATAGGTGTAGTAGCTGTCGAGCACGATCAGGAGCGCCGCGAGCAGGAGCAACGCCAGGCAGAGCGCGAGCACACCACCGAGCAACTCGTCCGCCGCGGCCGCCTGGGGGAAGAGCGGCATCCGCTTGTAGTACACGGTGATGCCCAGGTTTGTCACGCCCAGCAGGACGAGCAGCGACAGTCCGAAGGCGGCCATCCCGCTGAGCTCGACCGGGTACTGCGTCCAGTACTGGGAAAGCCAGGAGCCCACCGGCCCCCGGAGGTTCGCGGCCAGGATGAACGAGACGATGAACGCACCGATCCCGAGCAGCTGGCGAATGGCGCCCTGCGCGTACCCCACGAAGAAGGCCGCGGCCAGGACGATCAACAGCACGACGTCGACCAGCGTCCAACCGGCGAACAGCCCTGACAACGTTCCCTCCTGCTGACGGTGGCGCGGACAGGCTACCAGCGCACGTGCGGCGCCGTCAGCCTAGCAGCGCCGTCCGTGCGGACACAAGCGTCGATCATCGGCTCCGCGCGCCGCGGCAGGGCGCGCGCGGGCGTGCGAGCCGGCGCGGTGGCCCATCCGGCAGCATCCTCCGGGCGATCACCGCCGGATCCGGGCGCCGCATTCGGTCGCCAGCGCCTGGATCACGCCATCGAGCGCGGCCTCGACTTCCTCGTCGGTGAGCGTCCTGTCGGGAGCCTGCAGCACGAGCCGATAGGCCAGGCTGCGCTCGTCCTCGGCGAGCGGCGGACCCGCGTACACGTCGAACAGCCGCAGACCCCGCAGGAGCGTGCCGGCGCTTGCGCGGATGACCCGTTCCAGCTCGCCCGCCGCGAGATCCGCGCGCGCCACGACGGCCAGGTCGCGCTCCACCACCGGGACGCGCGGCAGCGCCACGTGGCGGAGCACGGCGGGGACGGCCTCGCGGAGCATGGCCAGGTCCAGCAGCGCCACCGCCACCCGTCCCGCCCGGGCCCCGGCCGCCTCGACGTAGCGCGGGTCGAGTTCGGCCACGCGGCCGAGCGGGGCCGTGCTCCCGTCGGGCCGCGTAAGGAACACCTCGGCCGTCCGGCCGGGGTGTTCGACGCCCGCCTGTGCCGATGCGGGGCGGGTCCCGACCCTGCCGACGGCCAGCCGATCACAGAGCCACGCGACGATGCCGCTCGCCTCCCAGAAGTCGGCCGGACGGGCCGGCTGGTTCCAGGCCGCCCCGGCCTGATCGCCGGCGACGAGGATCGCGATCTGGGGCGACTCTTCCGGCTGCCCGTTCACCAGCCGGTGCACGCTGCCTACCTCGAAGCACCCCACGTCCGGCCGGCGCTGGCGCTCGTTCTCGACGAGCACCGCGAGCAGCCCGGGAAGCATCGAGCGCCGCAGCTGTGAGTGGTCGGCCGAGACCGGGTTCGCGGCGCGGATCGTCGCGCGCTCGTCCGGGTCGATTCCCAGCCGAACGTGGTCCTCCGGGCTGAGAAGCGCGTGCGTCACGACTTCGTTCAGGCCCCGCCCGGCCAGCAGGTCGCGCACGGCGTCGTCCACGCGGTGCGGGTCGGGGCGATAGTCCGGCATCGGTGTCTCGGGACGGCGGCCGGGGATCGTCTCGAACCCGCGGACGCGTGCGACCTCTTCGGCCACGTCCGCCTCGATCTGCAGGTCGCGGCGGTGCGTCGGAACGATCGCCACGAGCGCGTCGCCCGCGTCGGCTCCGAGCGTGATCGGCTCGGTCCCCTCCCCGATGGGCACCACGTCACCGGGCTGCGCCGCCTCGGTGCCCACCTCGACGCGAGCCAGGAGCCCGCGCATCTCGGCGGGCTGCAGCGAGATGCCCAGGAGTCGCGAGATCCGCGCGGGGCGGAACGGCAATCGACCGGGCACCGGTTCCCGTGGCGAGGTGTCGACCGCCCCGGGCGCGATCCGCCCGCCCGCCCAGGCGGCGATGAGCTGCGCCGTCCGCTCCGCGCCCAGGCGTGCGAGCCGGTGCTCCTGGCCTTTCTCGAAGCGCAGGCTCGCCTCGCTGCGCAGCGCGTACCGCTGGGCTGTGCGCCGGATGCTGACGGGGTCGAAGATGGCCGATTCGATGATGACCGCCGAGGTGCCATCCCACACTTCGCTCGCGGCACCCCCCATCACACCGGCGATGCCGAGCGGGCCGTGCGGATCGGCGATCAGCAGCGTGTCGGGGGTCAGATCACGCACCACGTGATCGATCGTCTCGAAGCGCTCACCAGGGCGGGCCAGGCGGACGATCACGTGTCCCTCATGCACCGCCGCGGCGTCGTACGTGTGGATCGGCTTGCCCAGCTCGAGCATCACGTAGTTCGAGGCGTCCACGACGTTCGAGATCGGCCGCGTGCCTGCCGCGCCCAGTCGCACCTGCACCTCGAGTGGCGACGGGCCCACCGTGACGCCATCCATCACGCGCCCGACGAACCGCGGGCAGAGCGCCTCGTCCAATACCTCCACGGCCAGACGAGATGCGGTCGGATCGCCCTGCTCGTCCAGCACGATCCGCGGCCAGCGCAGCGATGCCCCGGTGGCGGCCGCGACCTCGCGGGCCAGGCCGACGAGCGAGAGGGCGTCGCCCCGGTTCGGCTTCACGTCGACATCCAGCACGTCGTCGCCGAAAAGGTCCACCAGCGGTCGTCCGAGCGGCGTGTCGCCCGGAAGGATCAGGATGCCGTCCGCGTCGCCGGTGAGACGAAGTTCGTCGCCGGAGCAGAGCATCCCCTGGCTGGCGACGCCCGCCTTCTGCGCGACCTCGATCAGCCGCCCACCGGGCAGCACCGCTCCGGGCAGCGCGACCGGCACGCGCTGTCCCGCCGCGATGTTCGTCGCGCCGCACACGATCGAGAGCACCGGCTGATCGTCGCCGACCCGCACGCGCGTCAGCGAGAGGTGGTCCGATCCGGGGTGGGGCGCCACCTCCAGCAACTCGCCGACGACGACCTGCTGCCAGTCGGCCCCCCGGCGCTCGACCCCCTTCACCTCCATCCCGAGCACCGTCAGGCGCTCGGCGAGGCGTTCCGGGGTGAGGTCGACGTCGACGTACTCGCGCAGCCAGGAGAGCGGCACGAGCATCAGAACTGCTCCAGGAAGCGAAGGTCGTTCTCGAGGAAGTAGCGGATGTCGTGGATGCCGTAGCGCAGCATCGTGATCCGCTCGCTCCCCATCCCGAACGCGAACCCCTGGTAGCGCTCGGGGTCGAGCCCGCCGTTGCGCAGCACGATCGGGTGAACCATGCCGGCGCCGAGGATCGTCATCCAGCCCGTGCGCTGGCAGGCGGAGCACCCCGCGCCGTCGCACACGACGCACTGGACGTCGAAGGCGACCGAGGGCTCGGTGAAGGGGTAGTACCCCGGTCGGAAGCGTGTCGGGCGGTCCGCACCGAACAGCGCGTGGGCGAACGCGTCGAGCAGCCCGCGCAGGTCCGCCATCGTCGTGCCCTCGTCCACCATGAGCCCCTCGACCTGGAAGAACTCGAAGCCGTGGCTCGCGTCGACCGCTTCGTACCGGAAGCAACGACCCGGCAGCAGCGCCCGGATCGGCGGGCGCGTCTGCTGCATCACGCGGATCTGCCCTGGGGACGTGTGGGTGCGGAGCAGATACCCTTCCACGTCCGCGTACAGCGTGTCCCACAGGTCGCGCGCCGGGTGGTCCGGCGGGATGTTCAGCGCCTGGAAGTTCAGCTCGTCGCTCTCGACCTCCGGGCCCTCGTACACGACGAACCCGAACTGGCCGAAGATGCGGGCGATCTCCCGGTTCGTCTCGATCACCGGATGGAGGGAGCCGCGCCGCAGGGGACGCCCGGGCAGCGTCACGTCCAAACGCTCCGCGGCCAGGCGTGCCTCGAGCGCAGCCGCCTCCAGCTCGGCGCGCCGGGCCCCCAGGGCTGCCTCGATCGACTCGCGCACGCGGTTCCCGATGGCCCCCACGCGGGGCCGGTCCTCGGCGGGAAGCGCACCGATCCCGCTGAGCAGCAGCTTCAGCTCACCCTTGCGGCCAAGGTAGGCGACCGATACCTCCTCGATCGCGGCGGGCTCGGGGGCAGCGGCGATGGCCTGCAACGCCCCCGTCTCGAGTTCGGCGAGGCGGGCGGCCAGTGTCTCGTAGTCCAAGGCTGGCGCGCGGCGCTACTGAGCGCGGGCGACCTCGGCGATGCGGGCGAACGTCGCCGCATCGCGCACCGCGATGTCGGCGAGCATCTTGCGGTCGAGCGTGACGCCCGCCGCCTTCAGCCCGCTGACCAGCCGCGCATAGGTCAGCCCGTTCTGCCGTGCCGCGGCGTTCAACCGCACGATCCACAGTGCGCGCATCTGGCGCTTGCGCTGCTTGCGGCCCACATACGCGTAGGCCATGGCGTGCAGGAGCGCTTCGCGTGCCGGCCGGATCAGCCTCGAACGAGTGCCCTTCCGCCCTTCCGCGGCATTGAGGAGGCGCTTGTGGCGCCGATGGGCGGTAACGCCGCGCTTGACGCGTGCCATGTCGGTCGGATCCCTCTAGAGGTACGGGAGGAGCGCGCGGACCTGCCGGGCGTGCGCCGGGTCGAGGACCGCCTTGCCCGCGTAGCGTCGGGTGCGACGCGACGACTTGATCTCGAGGTGGTGCCCTCGCCAGGCCTTCACCCGGATCACCTTGCCGCTGCCCGTGGTGCCGAAGCGCTTCTGGGCGGTCTTGTGGCTCTTGATCTTGGGCACCCTGCTTACTCTCCTCGCGGCGTGGCCGGCTCGGCCGGTCGTGCCTCCGCTGCTGGCTGCTCTGTGTTGCGCGGCTCGCCCGGTGCGGCCGGTCGAGCCTCCGCTGCTGGCTGCTCTGTGCTGTGCGGCTCGCCCGGTGCGGCCGGTCGTGCCGCCGCTGTTGGCTGCGCTGTGTTGCGCGGCTCGTCCGCGCTGGCGGCCCGGCCCCCCTGTGTCTTCTCCCCCGCCGGGGCGGGCCCCTGGGACTGCGGGCGCTCGGTGGACTTCGAGTCGGCCTCGGGCCGACCTTCGGTCGACTTCGAGCCGGCTTCCGGCCGACCTTCGCCCTGGGTCTTCGGCTTGTGCGTCGAGGCGATCACGATCGACATCGACTTCCCCTCGAGCAGCGGCTGTCGCTCGAGTGCGCCGTGATCCTTCACCTGTTCTGAGAACTTCAGCAGCAGCTCGCGTCCCAGGTACGCGTGCGTCAGCTCGCGTCCACGGAACGTGCAGGCGACCTTGACCCGGTCGCCGTCCTCGAGAAACTGAATCGCCCGGCGAACCTTCGTGTCGAAATCGCCGACGCCGATCTTCGGCTTGAGGCGAATCTCCTTGAAGTCGACCGACCGCTGGTGTCGCCGCG
The DNA here is from genome assembly GCA_046704705.1 of Candidatus Limnocylindrales bacterium. Taxonomy (GTDB): domain Bacteria; phylum Chloroflexota; class Limnocylindria; order Limnocylindrales; family CSP1-4; genus JBJKRK01. The sequence goes on from JBJKRK010000232.1 coordinate 8,212, forward strand.
CCTCTTTCTCGCGCTTGGCGGCCTCGTACTTGTACTGGCCGTAGTCGAGCAAGCGGACGACCGGCGGGACGGCCATCGGCGCGACCTCGACGAGGTCGTACCCCCGTTCCTGCGCGATTCTGAGAGCCTCGCCGGTGGGAAGCACCCCCAGCTGGCTCCCTTGCTCATCCACGACCCTGACGTTCGGGACGCGGATCATTTCATTGACGCGCAGGTCTCGGCTCAGGCTCGGTCCCTCTGCTGCTGATCTGACAAAACCGGCGGCCGCACGGCGAGGGTCATCAAGGCCCACCCCGTACCCGGTCGCCGCGGCCGACTATAGCATGGACGTTCGACGAGGGGCAACACGCGGAAGCGCGGATCGCGCGTGCGCGCCCATCGATCTGACCTTTCCCCGCCTCGGTCCTGCCTAGCGAGCGACCGACGCTGCCTACCACGCGACCGACGGTGGCAGTCAGGCGACCGATCCTGCCAGCCATTCGCCCGGGGCATCGTAGGACGACGGCCGGCGGAACGTTGGCGCCCGGTCCTCCTGCCCAGGCGACCGACGCTGGCAGTCAGGCGACCGACGCTGCCTGCCAGGCGACCGATCCTGCCAGCTATTCGCCCGGGGCATCGTAGGACATGTCAGTCGCCGTCACCGACCTCTCCGACCCCATCCAGACTGACCTTCCGTGCATGCAGGTCGTCCCGAACCGAGGCCGATGACGGCGCTCCTGCCCGCGCCGTGCCCTCAAGTCGGCCTACGAGTCCACCCATGAATGCGTGGCAGGATCGGGCCCGGGAGCCGGTGCGGTATGCCCGCTAAGCCCGGATCCACCGAACTTCCCCTTGATCGGCGCGGTCGGCTGGTGAGTCCCCTGGCTGACCGACCGAGCAGGGTGGATGAGAGCCCCCAGGTGGGTTG
>JBJKRK010000233.1:0-6160 GCA_046704705.1 Candidatus Limnocylindrales bacterium
CGGCGGTTCGTGACGGGCAGCGTGCCGGGCATCCCCAGGCACACCGGGCACGTCCGCGTGTTGGGCGCCGCATCGCGCAGGTCCGTGCTGCAGGCGCAGAACATCTTCGACGCGGTCTTCAGCTGCACGTGGATCTCGATGCCGATGACGGCCTCGTAGCGGGCCGGGGCACCCAGGGCCACGGCGGCGGGGCCGGGGCCTGTCATCGGGCGCGTGGTCCCCGCTGCGGCGGCAGCGGCGGTCGGGCCTCTCATCGGGCGCGTGGTCCCCGCTGCCGACAGCCGCGACCCCGGCGGTGAGCCCGACCCCGGGCCTGAGCCCGACCCCGGGCCTGAGCCCGACCCCAGCGGTGAAGGCCGCGCGCGACCCTCATCCGCCCGTCCCGGCGGGGGTGGCGGCGATCCGATCCAGCAGGCGCTCCATCCGGCCGAGGGCCTCCTCGATCTTCTCGTAGGAGGTCGCGTAGCACGCGCGCACGTGCCCCTCGCCGGACGGACCGAAGGCATCGCCCGGCACCACCGCCACGTGCTCCTCCTGGAAGAGCCGGTCCGCGAACTCGCCGCTCGTCAGGCCGGTGCCGCTGATCCTGGGGAAGGCGTAGAACGCGCCGCGCGGTTCGAACGTCGGAAGGCCGATGCGGTTGAGCCCGTCGACGAACATCCGTCGGCGTCGGTCGTACTCGGCCACCATGCGCTGCACGTCCTGCTCGGCTCCCTGCAGCGCGACGAGCGCCGCGTCCTGCGCGACCGTGGGCGCCGACATGATCTGGTACTGGTGGACCTTGACGATGCCTTCCATCAGCTCGCGCGGCGCGCAGAGATAGCCGACCCGCCAGCCGGTCATCGCGTACGCCTTCGAGAAGCCGCCGATCAGCACCGTGCGTTCCTTCATGCCGGGGAGCGCGCTGATCGCCTCGTGCCGGTAACCCCCGTACACGAGCCGATCGTAGATCTCGTCACTCACCACCAGCAGGTCGTGCCGTACGGCGACGTCCGCGATCGCACGGCGCTGCTCGGACGACAGCACCGCGCCCGTCGGGTTGCAGGGATACCCCAGGAAGATGGCCTTGGTGCGCGGCGTCACCGCCGCCTCGAGCGCGACGGGATCGAGCGAGAACTCATCCTCGAAGCGCGTCGGGACCAGGATGGGGCGACCGCCGGCGAAGACGATGTCGGGCAGGTACGCGACGTAGGACGGCTCGTGAAGGACCACCTCGTCGCCCGGATCGATCAGCGCGGCCAGCGCCACGGCCACCGCCTCGGAGGCGCCGACCGTGACGAGCACCTCGCCGGTCGGGTCGTACGAGACGCCGTACAGGCGCTCGACGTTCGAGGCGAGCGCGCGGCGGAGCTCGAGCGTGCCGAAGTTGCTCGTGTAGTGCGTCCGCCCGGCACGCAGGGACCGGACGCCCTCTTCGACGATCTGCGGTGGTGTCGTGAAGTCGGGCTCGCCCACGCCCAGCGAGATGACGTCGGTCATCGTGGCGGCCACGTCGAAGAACCGGCGGATCCCGGATGCCGGGACAGCGGCCACGCGGGCGGCGAGGCGGGAACGGGAACGGACGGGTGACTCGCTGGCCATCGGGACCTCGCGCAGGGTGACGCTGAACGGATCGAGTATACGGGGCTCCACGGCCCTGCCGCGGGCGCTGCCCCGGGTCGCAGCGCGGGCGAATCGCCTCAGGCCGCGGCGCGGGCGAGGGCGAGCCGCTCGGAGGGCGGCGGCGTCGCGGGATCGTCGAGCGCGGGAAGGTCGGCGGGCTCGAGGTGGCGCCACTCGGCAGCCGCGGTCACCGCCTCGTATGCCCGCCCGAGGCGCAGCAGCCGGCCTTCGTCCCAGGGCCGGCCGATGATCTGCAACCCGACCGGCAACCCCTCGGAGAGCCCGCAGGGGACGGAGATCCCCGGCAGGCCGGCCACGTTCACTGGAAGCGTGCACGCATCGGAGAGGTACATCGAGACCGGATCGGCGAGACGAGCGCCGAGGCGGAAGGCCACGCTCGGGCTCGTGGGTGCCACGATGGCGTCCACCCCGGATGACCAGGCCCGATCGAAATCGCCCTTGATCAGCGTGCGGACCTTCAGGGCTTTCACGTAGTACGCGTCGTAGTAGCCGGCCGAGAGCGCGTACGTGCCGAGCATGATGCGGCGCTTCACCTCCGCGCCGAAGCCTTCGCCCCGACTGCGCAGGTAGTCGGCGATGTAGTCGCCGTTGCCGCGGGAGGCGTGCCCGTACCGGATCCCGTCGTAGCGCGCCAGATTCGCCGACGCCTCGGCCGGGGCGATGATGTAGTACGTGGCGAGGCCATAGTCGGTGTGCGGCAGCGACACGTCGACGATCTCGGCACCCGCAGCCGCCAGCGCGGCGACTGCCTCGCGGACGCGCGCCTCGACGCCAGGCTCCATGCCGGCCACGAAGTACTCGCGCGGGAGGCCGAGCCGGACACCGGGCAGCATCGCCGCCGCCTCGTCGTCGTCAGCGGGAAGATCGGCGAGGTAGTCGGGCACCGGGACCGGGCTGGACGTCGAATCGCGTTCGTCCCGTCCGGCCACCGTCTGCAGGAGCGAGGCCGCGTCACGCACGTCGCGTCCGAACGGCCCGACCTGGTCGAGCGAGCTGGCGAACGCGATGATCCCGTACCTGCTCACCCGTCCGTACGTTGGCCGCATCCCGACGATGCCCGTCAGCGCGGCCGGCTGCCGGATCGAACCGCCCGTATCGGTCCCGATCGCGAGCGGGACGTGGTACCCGGCAACCGCCGCCGCCGATCCGCCGCTGCTGCCACCGGGCACGCGGTCGAGCGCCCAGGGATTCGCGGTCGGCCCGAACGCCGAGTGCTCGGTCGAGGAGCCCATGGCGAACTCATCCATGTTGGTCTTGCCCGGCACCACCGCCCCGGCCGCATCGAGCAGCTCGGCGATGTGCGCGTCATACGCACCGACATAGCCCTGCAGGATGCGGCTCCCGGCCGTGGAGGGTCGGCCCTTCGTCACGACCAGGTCGTTTAGCGCCACCGGGTTGCCGACGAGCGGCGGCAGCGCGGCAACCGCCGCGGGACCCGCGCGACGCGCATCCGCGATGCGCCGGTCGGCAGCCTGGGCGGACTGCCGCGCGCGCTCGTCGTCGAAGAAGACCCAGGCGCCCAGCGCCCGATCCTGGGCATGCGCGATGGAGAGATGCGCTTCGAGCAACTCCTCGGCACTGAACGCGCCGGCGCGCAGGCCCGTGGCCATCTCGTGGGCGCGCAGGCGCGTGAGGTGGCGGGCGTCGGCGGCGTTCATCCGCCGGGTCACCCCTCGCCACCCTCCACGATGACCGGCACGCGGAAGTACTCGCCCTCGCGTTCCGGCGCGCCCGACAGCACCGTCTCCTGGTCGAGCGACGGGCGAGCCGTGTCCTCTCGCAGGATGTTCTCCAGTTCGATCGTCTGCGCGGTTGGCGGGATCGCATCGGTGTCGAGCTGGGCGAGCACGAGGTACTGGTCGAGGATGTGGTTGAGCTGCCCCTCGAGCACGGTCAGCTCCTCGTCGGACAGGCCGAGGCGGGCGAGATACGCGACGTGCTCGGCGTCGGCGCGCGACAGAGTGGCCACCCGCACAGGATACCGGGTCCCATGGACCGGCCCTCCGGCGAGGCGTCCCGTGCCGGGCGGCACGCCCGCAGGCGGTCGACCGGCTGGAGTTCCGCTACGTCGGTCGCGCTCCCCCGCGAGCGGCCAGCCGGACGTCATGCGGGCGCATCGCCCTCCCCCGCGAGCAGCTGCCGGAACGCCTCCTCGTCCAGCACCGGCACGCCCAGCTCCTGCGCCTTCGAGAGCTTCGAGCCCGCGCTCTCGCCGGCCACCAGGTAGTCGGTCTTCTTCGAGACGGAGCCCGCGGCATGGCCGCCGGCCGCCCGGATCGCGTCCTCGGCCTCCTGGCGGCTGAACCCGGCCAGCGTGCCGGTCACGACCACGGTCTTGCCGCGCAGTGGCCCCGCCTCCTCCGCGCCCGGTGCCCCCGTCGCGGATGCGCCCTCCCGTGCCACGCTGCGGCGCGGAGGCCGCTCCGCCTCGACCCCGGCCTGGACGAGCGCGGCGAACAGGCCGCCCGCCTGTTCGTCCGCGAAGTACGCCGCGATGGCTGCCGCCACGACCGACCCGATCCCCGGCACCTCCTGGAAGCGCTCCGGTTCGTGCAGTGCCGTGTCACGCAGGGCCCGCGCGACGCGCGACGTCCATCCCTCCGGCCCATCCAGCCGCTCGCCCTCGTCAGGCGGCCACGTGGCTGCCACCCAGGCCGCCAGATCGATCGCCGTCTGCTCGCCAACCTGCGGGATCCCCAGGGCGTTCAGGATGCGCGCGAGGGGGCGCTGGCGCGAGCGCTGGATGGCCGCGTGCAGGTTCTCCGCGCTCTTCTGCGCGAAGCGGTCGAGCTCCACCAGCTGGTCGACGCGCAGGCGGTACAGGTCCGCCGGTGTCCGCACCAGCCCTCGCTCCAGGAGCTGCCGGACGACGGCGTAGCCGGCGCCCTCCACGTCCATCCCGCTCCTCCCGGCGAAGTGCAGGAAGCCCTCCATGACCTTCGCCGGACACACCGGGTTCGGACAGTAGTGCCGCACCGCGCCCTCGTCGCGCGCGATCGGCGTGCCGCACTCGGGACAGACCGTGGGCATGTCGAACGTTCGCTCGCCGCCGGTCCGCCGCTCCGGCAGGGAGCGAACGACTTCCGGAATCACGTCGCCCGCCTTCTGCAAGATGACGTGATCGCCGATGCGGATGTCCTTGCGACGGACCTCATCGAGGTTGTGCAGCGTGGCCCGCGCGACCGTCGAGCCGGCGACGCGCGAGGGATGGAGGTGCGCCACCGGCGTGAGCGTTCCCGTGCGGCCGACATACGCGACGATGTCCTCGACGACCGTCTCGACCTGCTCGGGCGGGAACTTGTACGCGATCGCCCAGCGTGGGGCCCGGGCCACCATCCCCAGGCGGGCCTGCAGGTCAAAGGAGTCGACCTTCACCACCACCCCATCGGTCTCGAACGGCAGCTGGTGTCGGGCCTCTCGCCAGCGCTCGGTGAAGGCGATGGCTCCCTCGATGTCCAGGCTGTCCGCATGGTGCTCCTCGACTGGAAAGCCGAGTGCGGCGAGCCGCGCGAGCGCCGCCGACTGCGACTCGACCGAGGGCCGGCCGTCCGTCCCCGTCTCGATCAGGATGTAGGCCCACGCGGAGAGCCTGCGGCTGGCGGTGACCGCCGGGTCGAGCTGGCGCAGGGAGCCGGCCCCGCTGTTTCGAGGGTTGGCGTACAGGGGGAGCCCCGCCTCCTCTCGCTCGGCGTTGATCCGTTCGAACTCCGCCTTGGGCATGTAGACCTCGCCGCGCACCTCCAGCGAGGCAGGCTCGGGGAGCTCCTGCGGGACCGCCCGAATGGTCCGCACATTGGCGGTGACATCCTCGCCGGTGGTGCCGTCGCCGCGGGTCGCCGCCCGCGCCAGGCGGCCGGACTCGTAGCGCAGGCTGACGGACAGACCGTCGATCTTCAGCTCGCAGACGTAGCGCAGCTCCGGCGCGGACTCGGGTGCTGGCGGCAGACCCAGGCCGCGACGCACCCGCGCGTCGAAGGCCCGCAGCTCGTCGGGGCCGAACGCGTTGGCGAGAGACAGCATCGGTGTCGCATGACGGACCTCGGCGAAGGCCGCGACCGGAGCGGCACCCACGCGCTGCGTCGGCGAATCGGGCGTGACGAGGTCGGGATGGGCGGCCTCGAGCTCCTGCAGCTCGCGGAGCAGCGCGTCGTATGCCGCATCCGTGATCTCCGGTGCGTTCTCCTGGTAGTACAGGCGGTTCGCGCGGTCGATCGCAGCACGGAGCTGCCCGGCGCGCTCTTCGGCGGCGTGGCGGTCAGCGCGTTGCTCGACATCGCGCTGCTCAGCACCGGGCCCTTCAGGGTCGCCCGACCTGGCGCGCGCGGACGCCGATGCTTCCGTGCCGTCCATCCGACCTACCCCAGCCGCTCCAGGTTCGCCAGGCTGGCGAGGAGGGTCTTGATCCCGCGGTCCGGGAAGGCGACCACGACCTCCTCGTCGTCGCGCGTGAGCTTCGATGACACGACGGTGCCCTCCCCGAACGCGCGGTGCCGGACGCGGTCGCCGTCACGGAACTGGCGCTCACCGGGCACGCGAG
>JBJKRK010000234.1:0-3984 GCA_046704705.1 Candidatus Limnocylindrales bacterium
GCGGCGCCAGAGCGACGCCACGCGGAGGCGGAGCAGTTCGCCGCGGCGGCGAGCTCATGGCCGCGCGCGCCTGCGCGATCCCCTGCGGTGGCGGCGGCAGGCCGACGTCCGTGCCCGCACCCGGAGCGGCGGCCAGGTCCGCATCGAGCAGGCTTGCGATACCGCGTCCGCGCTCGCCCTCGTCGGCATAGAGGATCTCGATCTCCGCCCGGCGCCCGGGAGCGCCGGCACGATCCTTGGCCACGGTGACCAGGGTCCGCTGGCCGACCACGTCTCTGCCGACCCGGATCCAGGCGCACCGCTCGAGCTCGAGCCGGAGGCTCGATGTCTCCGCCAGGGCGCCGTGCAGCGAGGAAGCCAGATCGAGCGGCTCGAGCACCACCAGTCGCGCCCGCACCTGGCGTGCCCTGGCCGCGAGGCGCCGGAGCAGGATCTCCTGGCGGCCCGCCAGCCGATCCGGGAGATCGACCACGAGCAGGTCGACCGTCCGCCCGCCCAGCAGCGCGCCGGCCAGGCGCAGACCCTCGGTCGCATCGGCGGCGCGCAGGACCAGGAGCCAGGCCAGATCGACGCCACGGGCGACGGCCTCGAGCGGGTCGAGCGTGCGCCCCAGATCGAGATAGGCTGCCACCGCACCCTGTGCCTGAGCCTCGGCGATCAGGCGCAACGCGAGCGTCGTCTTGCCGCTCGTGGCGCCGCCACGCAGGACGGCATGCGCCTCGCCGGCCAGCCCGCCGCTCGCGAGCAGGGCGTCGAGAGCGGGAAAGCCGGTCGAGACGGCCTTCTCTCCTGCCGATCCCGGCGTCCCCCACGGCAAGGGAGCGGAGGCGCCTGCCTGCGCGGGGGCGATGGCGCCTGCCTGCGCGGGGGCGAAGACACCTGCCTGGACAGCGGCGATGGCAACGGGTTCGGGCGCGAGCGCGGTCGCGCCGGCCGTCTGACCGTGCTCGAACCGGACGCTTCCCCCGCTCCCCAGGCGCACGGCCGCATGTCCCCAGCGGTGTTCGAGGTGGGCCAGCGCGCCGGTGAGTGCGGGAGTGGGCGTCGTCATCGCCCGACCAATGATAGAACGGACGTTCTATTTGTCAACGGCCCGCGAGCTGCCGGGGCGGCATAGCCGGTTGGTAAAGGTGGAACGATCAGGCCGTACCGTCGGCGCTGACTATGATCGTCGGATGCCGGTAGCGGCCCCGATCGCCTCAAGATCGCGCTCGCCCGACACGAGCACACCCACGTCGCGGGCGCGTTCGCGAGCCTCTTGGCCGAAGCCGGTGAAGGAGATGAACCACGTTTCCCCATCGCCCAAGCCGAGCGTCCGACGGAGGAATGAGGCCTTCCTGACGAGCGTATCGACGTCTGCCGCCGTGGGGCGTCGCCCTCGATCTCGTACTTCGGCCAACCACGTGGCCTCGGTCCCGAAGCAGAGATCCAACTCGACCTCAGATGGATGCCCCAGGATGTCGCCGGCATCGTCGAATGCTGCGATCCGACGCACATCGTCCACCACGGGCAGCCGCACATGGCTGCCCGGTCGACCAAAGCGCGACCCCTCGACAAGCTGACCGTCGAAGTTGCGGACGAGATCGCGCGTGTAGGCCTCGACCATTCGGCCTCGATCTTCCTTGAGACCCAGGTAGGCCTGTCGGTAGTCACCGATCAGTCGAGCTGAGGCCTCGAGATTTGCGATGTCCGGCACCTCTGCCTCGGGGTCATAGGCCTTGACGAGCCAGTAACGGAAGATGGGGTCGGCCAGCCGGATCTTGGCGCCCTCTCGCTCGACGACCCCCAGACTCTCGAGCTGCCGCGCGTGGGGCCAGGCCGATGTCTCGGACGGAAGGCCGATGCTGCCGGCAAGTTCGTAGACGCTCGCCTCGCCCCGCCTGGCGAGCTCGCTCACCATGCCCCGGAGCGCCGGAATCGTGCGGGCCACCAGCGAATCCCACATCTCCTTGCACGCGATCCAGATCCCCCCGGTCGGCGTGTGCAGCGACCAGAGCAGCGCCCTGTCGACGAGATACGGCTCGATACGCTCCACCGCAAGCGCATGAGCGTCCGCGGCGGCCTGTCGGCAAACGACGTCGGTGTAGAAGGGGTGGCCAAGTGTCAGGGCGTCGACACGATCGGTTGCGCGCTCCGTGTGAGCGATCCCGAGACCGTCCCACAGCGAACGGGCCAGACGGCGCGTGTCCTCCGGCTCGAACCTGGTCACCGACAGGATGTCGAGGCGGCCCATCAGCGGACCTGATTCCAGGATGTCGAGCATGAGCCGCACGGCCGACCCAGTGACCACCCAACCAGCGCCTGCCTGCCGTTCGGTTGCGGCGCGGAAGACTTCGAGGAGCTTCTGTCGCGCCTTCTCTCCGGGGGTTCCGCCACGTGCGCGAAATGGCGCATAGCCAGCCAGGTCGACGATGTGCTGGAACTCGTCGGCCAGGACGAGCACGGGGACTCCGCTCGCCCGCCCGGCTGCGGCGGGGAGACCACTCGCCACGGAGAAGACCGCGTGCCCGTCTGCCGTCCGATCGGAGAGGAGACGGATCGCGGCCCCCACGACACGACCCAGCTCCGGATCGAGGAGCGCAGCCTCCGTCGCAAGCTCAGCGGCTGTGGCAGTCGCCTCGAGCGCGGTGCGGCCCGCCCGGCGGTCGAACGCCTCCACCACCGCTCGGATCATCGCGGTCAGGTAGACGTGCGGCGTCGCGGTGGCGGAGTCCATCTGCACGAGTGCGACCGCAAGCGGTGCCCCAGGGGTGCCTCGTCGGTCCAGCACATCCTCGATGATCTTGCTCTTCCCGATCCGTCGTGGCCCGATCAATGCGAGGTGACGTTCCACCGTGCCGTGCACCAGTTCGGCACACAACGTGTCGAGGCGGGCTCGTTCGAGCGATCGATTGACGAACACCATGCGGGATGGCTCCTATTGAGGTGAGTAGTATTCACCTCAATAGTGCCGGGGTCAAGTCGGACCCTCTCGGAAACGACGAAACCCGGCCGCCGGGCCCGGTGCCCGGTCGCCTAGTGGGTGCCCGGTTGCCTGGCCCAGTGCCCGGCCGCCTGGTCGGGCGCCCCGGCCGCTTCAGGCGAAGGCGACCGCCGGCAGCTCGTCAGGCCACCGGAAGCGGCTCGCCGGGGTGCGCCGACGCGCTCGGCGTCATCCCGAGCTTCTGCCGCAGCTGCTGCCCGGCCTCCCATTCGGCGGGCGCCGTCTCCTCGAGCCAGTGCCGCTCGTGCGACGTCTGCCTGGCCAGAACCGGCTGCAGATCCTGCAGGCCGCGGATCCTCGCGAACCGCTCTCGCAGGTCGCCGATCGCCGACGCATAGAGCGCGAGCGGGTTCGCCTCTCCCACCCAGGCCTCCGCGCCCGGCGTGAAGTCGATCGGCACCTTCAAGCGGGCGAAGAACGCGCCGACCTCCGTGCCAAGCGGATCGATCCCCTGGCTGTGACCCATCCAGCGCAGGATCGGCGCGGGCGACGCCAGCATCACCAGCGTCAGGCCGGGATTCACGACCTGCACCCGCAGCCTTCCGCCGAACGTCAGGAACGAGTTCGATACCTCGAGCCGATCGACGACGCGGATGGTCCCCCACGCGAACGGCCGCTCGACGGGCGCGTCCGTCTTGCGGTCCACCGTGGCAGGTCGACCTCGACCGTCGGCGGTGACCCAGTACTCGACCTGCTCGGGATCGAAGTGCTCGAGCGTCGGCTCGTCGCGGAGCGCCGCCACGAGCAGCGCGCCCCCGGGCGCCTCGTGCCGCTCGCCATGGACCAGCTCGAAGCCCAGGCGGGCGAGGAGCTGGGCCGCGCGGTCGACAGAAGGAAACCCGACGTTCACGCCCGAGGGAGACTGCATGAGGACACACCCAGACATCGGAAGCCACGGGACGCTGAACACACCATACGCGGGACACGCGCGTCCCGTCAGGGACAGACGGCTCCGCATTCGGGAGCCGACGGGTCCAGGGCAACCGGCGGCTCATGGCCGA